>JAYTVF010000149.1:0-6441 GCA_043744155.1 Acidimicrobiia bacterium
GAGCAGTTGGCCGAGCACTCCACCCACCTCGAGGTGGCGTATCTGCTGCTCAACGGTGAGCTTCCCAATGCCGAGCAGCTCACGAACTGGACGTACGACGTCACACACCACACCTTTTTGCACGACAACGTTCGGAAGCGCTTCATGGAGGGCTTCCATCACGACGCGCATCCCATGGGTATGTTCGTCTCGGGCCTCGCCGCTCTCAGCACCTACTACCCCGAGGCAAAAGACATCTTCGATCCGGCCAACCGGGATAAGCAGATCCTGCGGCTCATTGCCAAGACCCCCACGCTGGCCGCATACTGCCACCGATCCGCCGTCGGCATGCCGACGGTGTTTCCAAACAACTCCCTCAGCTATACTGGCAATTTTTTGAACATGATGTGGAAGGTCGGCGAGGACTACGAGGTCGATCCGATTCTCGAGAAGGCTCTCGACGTACTGTTCATCCTGCATGCCGACCATGAGCAGAACTGCGGTACGACTGCCATGCGCGTGGTTGGCTCATCCCATGCCGACCCGTACTCGGCGGCGGCGGCCGCGGCCTCCGCTTTGTACGGTCCGCTGCACGGCGGCGCCAACGAGGCCGTCATCAAGATGCTGACCGAGATTGGTTCGATCGACAACGTGTCCGCCTTCATCGAGTCCGTAAAGGCGGGCCAGGGCAAGCTGATGGGCTTCGGCCATCGGGTCTACAAGAATTTCGATCCCCGGGCCACGATCATCAAAAAGACCGCCTACGACGTCTTCGAGGTCACCGGCAAGAATCCGCTGCTCGACATCGCACTGAAGCTCGAAGAGGTAGCGCTGGCCGATGATTACTTCCGCAGCCGCAAGCTGTATCCCAACGTCGACTTCTATTCGGGATTGATCTATCAGGCAATGGGCTTCCCGGCCGCGATGTTCACGGTGCTGTTCGCAATCCCCCGCACTGCCGGTTGGCTGGCTCACTGGGTGGAACTGTTGGGTGACAAGGAGCAAAAGATCTCTCGTCCACGACAGGCCTACACCGGCGTCGGCGAGCGGAAATACACTCCCGTCGACGCCCGCTAACCCAACCGCTCACCCCAATGCCGCTAACCCAGTGCGGGATTGCATCTGATGTAGTCGGCCCTTCGTCTGACAACACCCAGCTTTTTTAATAGGCGGGTCGCAACTACATGTCGACTACGATTTTTCCCACGTTGAGATTGGCGGTCATCCGCTCGTGTGCTTTGGCGATGTCATCGAATGCGAATCTTGAATCGATGACCGGGCGGAGCGTGCCAGCGTCGAACAGCGGCAACATCTCAAGGGAAAATTTGCGAGTCAACACGATCTTTTCCTCCAGCGGACGAGCTCGTAGCACTGTACCGATGAGGCGGGCTCGCTTGCCCATGAGCCCGCCGAGGTTTATCGCTGGCTGACCAAACTCCATCGTGCCCACCTGCACGATGGAGCCCTTCAGCGCCACGGCGGCAATGTTTCGATTCAACTCGTCCGCGCCGATCACATCGAGAATGACGTCGAAGCCAGTCGGCACGGCGGCCTGCGCGTCGGCGAGCCAGTCGTGCGGGCTGCGCTCCAGCACCAGGTCACAACCAAGGGCCCGAACAGCATCAGCCTTCCCCGCCGAACACGTCACGGCGACTCGAGCACCAATGGCCTTGGCGATCTGGATGCCCGCAGTGCCGACGCCCGAGGCGCCAGCGTGGACGAGCGCCCACCGACCCGATGTAAGGCCACCCTGCACAACCAGTGCGTCCCAGGCCGTCAGGAACACTTCGGGGATGGCCGCGGCATCGCCGATAGCTACCGAGCCCGGCACTCTCATCAACTGGCGCTCATGGATCCCAATGCGCTGGGCGTAGGCGCCGCCGCCGGTAATGGCCATGACGGCGTCGCCGACCTTCCAAAACCCGGCGCGCTCCCCCACCGCGGCGACGTGCCCGGCGAACTCCAGGCCCGGGATCTCGTTGGCCATCTTCGGCCCGGGATAGAGACCCAGCCGCTGCAACATGTCAGCGCGGTTCAGGGCCGTTGCGACGACGTCGACCAGAACGTCCTCAGGGCCAACACTCGGGTCAGGAACCTCCTCAATCGTCAAAACTTCGGGGCCACCATAAGAACGCAACACCACAGCTCGCATGCCCGAAGACTAGGGGCTGAAAAGGTTCGATTCTCTTGCATATACCGGTTACCTGTATATAATGGACTCATGAGAGAGCCGACGTACTACATTTTGGTGTCGTTGCAAGCGGGACCGTTGCATGGCTACGCCATCACCAAACGCGTGGTCGACATCTCCAACCAGCGGGTGCGCCTGGCGGCCGGAACGCTGTACGAGGCCTTGGTGCGGCTGGAGCGGGAGGGCTACGTGTGCGCCGGTGAACCCGAGATCGTCGACGGCCGCGCCCGACGGGTGTACGAGATCACCTCATCGGGTCGTGGCGCACTGCAGGTCGAAGCCGACCGTATGGCGCAGGCGTCTCGCCTCGTACACCGAGAGGCCGCGCGCGCTGTGGCTTCGGCTCCATTCCGTCTGGCCGGCGCGTGATGACCGACGTTCTCGACCTCGCCTCGCGCTTCTTCCCCGCCGCGATCCTGGCCACCAGAGGCGAGGAATTGTTGGCAGATGCCCGACTCAACGTTGCCAACGGAGCCTCGCCCGCTCATGAGGCCATCGGCCTGGTGAGAGGTGGCATCCGCTTGCGCCGTTACTCGCAACCGTCGCTCCGCGACACCTTGCTCGGCGGCCTCTGGATCGCCCTTGTGTGCAGGTTGATGTTCACTCTGCTGACGCTCGCGACCTCCGAACAGCGCTGCCAGGCACGCACGACTCGGCCATCCTGGGAACCTCGCAACCTCGGATCGTTTGCCTCGCAACCTTGCCGACAGCGGCTACAAAACGAGCCGACGCGGTCGAGTTGCGAGGCTACCCAGCCCGGGTTGCGAGGACTACCCGACCTCGCAATAGCCGACATACCACCTTTGCCTGGACGGGACCGTTAGTCGAGTAGGTGAAGCAGAGCCGCGAGGCCTCGGGGGCGATTCGGGGGCGAGATAGGTAGCAGCAAGGTGCGGATACCAACCGTGACAGCGACGCCGTCGTTGACGGGGTTGTCGCCAACCATGAACGCCTCGTGGGGCGCAATACCGAGTTCGTCGCAGGCAATACCGAACAACTTGCCGTCCGGCTTGATCGAGCCATGCTCGTAGGACAGCACATAACTGTCAACGAGATGACCGAGACCGTAGCGGTCGAGAATCAGCCGCACATCGAAAGCCACGTCCGACACCACGGCGACACCGAGACCACGCTCACGCACCGCCCGCAATACGGCGCCGGTATCCGAATACGGTTGCCAGCCCTCGGGACTGCTTTCGTACCGATGTAGAGCGTCGGCCAGACCGGGGCAGCGGGCTTCCAGCGGCGCCCACAAATCGGTCCAGCAGCGGTAATGCAGTTCGGTCGAACGGTCTCGGCCTTTTGCGATCTCGTCAGCCGATCGTGACGCGACGCCCGCTGCCTCCCAAAGGGACAACGCGTCGTCAGCAGCGATCGAGTGACCCGCCGAAGCCGACCAGTCGACGATGAACTGAACCGACGACCCGGTCTCGAACAGGGTGTGCCCGAAATCGAACAACACCCCGCGGATAGGCGTCACGCCATCTTCGCCTTCAAACGGCGATCGAGTGCGTCGAGGAAGTCTTCGGTGTGCAGGTACGGGGCATCCCGTGAGATCAGTACGGCCAGATCCTTAGTCATCTCACCGGCCTCGACGGCTTCGATGCAGACTTGCTCGAGGGTCTCGGCGAACTTCACGACGTCGGGCGTGCCGTCCATCTTGCCGCGGTAGGCCAAGCCCTGCGTCCAGGCGTAAATCGACGCAATCGGGTTCGTCGAGGTTTTGTTTCCCTTTTGGTGCTCGCGGTAGTGGCGCGTCACGGTGCCATGGGCAGCTTCGGCTTCAACAGTCTTACCATCGGGCGTCATGAGCACTGACGTCATCAGGCCGAGAGAGCCGTAGCCTTGGGCGACCGTGTCGCTCTGCACGTCACCGTCGTAGTTCTTGCAGGCCCACACGTAACCGCCTTCCCACTTCATGGCGCAGGCCACCATGTCGTCAATGAGGCGGTGCTCGTAGGTGAGCCCGGCGGCGTCCATGTCGGCCTTGAATTCGGTCTGGTACACGTCTTCGAAAATGTCTTTGAACGAACCGTCGTAGGCCTTCATGATGGTGTTCTTGGTCGACAGATACACTGGCAGGCCACGGTCGAGGCCGTAGCGCAGCGATGCCCGGGCGAAGTCACGGATCGAATCGTTGTAGTTGTACATGCCCATCACTACGCCGCCGTCGTCGCCGTACTCGGCGATCTTCATCTCGACCGACGGCGAACCGTCGGCGGGCACGTAGGTCATCGTGACGGTGCCCGCCTTGGGCACCTTGAAGTCAGTGGCCTTGTATTGATCGCCGTGGGCATGGCGACCAATGACGATCGGCTTCGTCCAGCCCGGGACCAGGCGCGGGATGTTCGAGATGACGATCGGCTCACGGAAGATCACCCCACCGAGAATGTTGCGGATCGTTCCGTTGGGCGACTTCCACATCTTCTTGAGGCCAAACTCCTCGACGCGAGCTTCGTCGGGGGTGATTGTGGCGCACTTCACGGCCACGCCGTACTTCTTGGTGGCGTGGGCCGAATCGATGGTGACCTGGTCGTCGGTTGCATCGCGATGCTCGATACCGAGATCGAAGTACTTCAGGTCGATGTCAAGGTACGGCAGGATTAGCTTGTCCTTGATGAACTGCCAGATGATGCGGGTCATCTCGTCGCCATCCATCTCGACAACGGGATTGAGAACCTTGATCTTGGCCATCGAAAACCTCACCTAAGCCTGTATCGGACTTGTCTACCGTAGCGCACCGGGAAGCCCGACTACACCTCTGAACTCGCCGTCGCGACCATGACAACCGTAACGTCAGCGACCATGGAATTCGCCTGGACGCCCGAGCAGGAAACCCTTCGAGACAAGGCCCGAGATGTCGCGGCCGAAGGGGTAAGGATCTACGGCCGTTTCAACGACAGTTGGATCAACGGATTCTCGCGAGACTTCTCTCGGGAGCTCTCCCGGCACGGCTGGATCGGCATGAGCTGGCCAGTTTCCGCCGGAGGCGGTGGGCGCCCCAACATCGAGCGATACATCGTGGCCGAGCAGATGATCGCGGTGGGAGCGCCAATCGCGGCAAGTTGGTTCGCGGATCGCCAAATGGGTCCATCGCTGATTAGCTACGGCACCAACGAGCAGAAGGCGACGTACTTACCGGGCATGCTGGCCGGCGAGACGACGTGGTGCATCGGCATGAGCGAACCGAACGCAGGTAGCGACCTCGCCGGATTGCAGACCTCAGCGGTACGCGACGGCGATGTGTGGGTAATCAATGGCCAAAAGATCTGGACGTCCTTCGGTGCGCAGGCCGACTTCTGCTATCTGATTTGCCGCACATCGTCCGACGGACCCAAGCATCAGGGCATTAGCGAGATCATCGTGCCCATGACCACCCCCGGTGTCGAGGTAAGGCCAATCCTCGATATGACCACCAATCAACATTTTTGCGAGGTTTTCTTCAGCGACGTGCGGGTGCCGGTCAGCAATCTTGTCGGCGTCGAGGGCAACGCCTTCAAGCAGACGATGCGCCAACTCGAGCACGAGCGCGGCGGTATTGATCGGCTCGTTTCGAACCGGGCGCTCTACGAAAAGGCGCTCGAACTCATCGATACGAAAGACCCTGTCGTGCGGCAGGAGATCGCCCGGTTGGAGACCGGCTACCGGCTGGGCAAGTTACTTGTGGCCAAGGAAGCCCTTGGTCAGGCGCTACCTGGATTCAGCGCCGCCACCAAGTGTTTCTGCACCGAGCATCAGGCTCGCGTTGCCGACTTCGCGCATCGAGCGCTTGGCATGGATTCGACGGTGTGGAACGACGTTGTGCACGGCCTCTTGTATACGCCCGGCTACACGATCATGGGCGGCACGTCGAATATCATGCGCAACATTTTAGGCGAGCGAGTGCTGGGCCTTCCCCGCGAACCATCGTGACCTGAGTCGATCGGACTGTTTAGAGTCAACGCAGAGCGGAAATTCCCTCAGGAGACTGTTAAGAAACAGCAGTCCTGTGTGAACCCCCTCACGCCTCGTGCAGACCAAGCCGATGGATCGGTGAGGCCATTTCATGACGCAAGCAAGACCGACCAGTCTTCCCCCCGCCAACTCAGATGCTCAGCCCGACCAGGTGACGTCTCTACGCCACGAGCTTCGCACACCTTTATCCGGCATGTCAGGCCTACTTTCGCTTTTGCTCGACTCGGGCTTGGATGAGACGCAACAGCACCTTGTTCGCTCGTTGCAAAGCGCAACGAACCATCTGTCGGCCATGGTCGACGAAGTGCTCTCCCCCG
>JAYTVF010000150.1:0-1999 GCA_043744155.1 Acidimicrobiia bacterium
TCCTGGCGGGGCTGGTACTGACCCACGATTTCGATGAAACGACCGTCGCGGGGCGAGCGGGCGTCGGCGGCAACCACACGGTAGGTGGGCTGCTTGGTCTTCCCCATACGCATGAGGCGAAGCTTTACGGCCATGGTTTTCTCTCCTTCGTAGGTCGTCCCGAGTGGTGATTCCACCCGCAGGGCGTGGGTACGTTGCGTACCGGTACTGCAGTCCTTGCAAAGGACCGACGAATCATAGCCATCCGCCTGTTGTCTCAGCGATTCGCCGGCCACGACCGATTCGTCGGCCGCGACGGATCCGATGTCGCCTGCTGGCGACCGCTGACCTCGACGCGTGACTCGCTACAGGTTTCGTGGCGAGCACGCTGGCTACCGATGTTCACCCCCCAAGTGGACATCTAGCCCTGATCGAGGTCCGCCAGCATTGGCGCCAGTGCCTCGATTGACTCTCGAGTGATGGGATCGACCACCAGTTGCACCTGTGATGCCCCGACAGCAGCGAATGCCCGGAGGTGATCAGCCAGCTCTGACCGTGTGCCCTGTAAAGGTTGCGTTGCGCCTTTGTCATGGCCGTTGTGCCGTCCCTGGCCGTTGGGCATCTGCACGAAGACGGCGCAGGTTGCCGCCACCTCTGCAGCCGACCTGCCGGTGGTTGCGAGTTGGGTATCGACAGCCGCCTTCGCGGCAGCAAATCCTTGCGCGGTGTTGCCATAGAGGCTCCACCACACGTTCCATGACTGAACGTACGGCAGGGTAATGGCCAGCATCCGGGGGCTGTTCGAGCCGACCATCAGCGGCACAGACC
Organism: Acidimicrobiia bacterium; assembly: GCA_043744155.1. Taxonomy (GTDB): domain Bacteria; phylum Actinomycetota; class Acidimicrobiia; order Acidimicrobiales; family Ilumatobacteraceae; genus JANMCE01. The sequence goes on from JAYTVF010000150.1 coordinate 808, forward strand.
GGTAAGGGCAAGGGTGCAGTACGCAGTCGCTGGCCTGGTAAAACTCGCCATCGAAGTCGAACCGCTCCCGCGCCAGCAGTTTGCGGATAATGGTAAAGGCTTCCTCGAATCGACTGACCCGCTGGTCAAAGGGGAAGCCGAACGCCCGATACTCCCGCTCGTTCCAGCCCGCTCCGAGGCCCAGAATGAGACGCCCACCGGAGATGGCGTCGACCGTCGCGGCCTGCTTGGCCAACATCTGAGGTGTGTGGAAGCTGGTGGATGCCACCAGCGGCCCCAGCAGAATCGTCGACGTCGACGCAGCCAGAGCAGCCAGCGATGTCCACACCTCCCAGGGACCGCGCGGGCCCGTCGGAGAGTCATACAACAGATGGTCGCCCAACCAAATCGAGTCGAAACCGACGGCCTCGGCCGTCTGTGCCATGGAGATCAGCTCGGCGAAGGGAACCTCCCACTCGACTTCGGGAAGCTGAATACCGACGGAGAGCGGGCGCATATGCCCACGTTAGTTTCGGTGACGAGCAAACTCGCGCCGTTGCCATCAGGCACGTTGCCCCACGGATCGAGCGACTTAAACCCTGGCGAACCCTAAGTTTAGAGGCCATGGGATACTCGATTCCCGACGTTCTGTATGCGGTGGAGTCACCGAGGTTCTTGACGGCGTTCTGCAGCCCCCGTTCGAGTATGCGGTGTGGACCAAGGTGCCGACCGATGCGGCATTTGTCACCTTTGCCGACGCGTTACCACATCTATGGCAACGCCCAGTTTCGGGACTCGCCGTCTTCCCGACCGTCGGACTTCCCACTGCATACCGCTCGGACGGCACCGAACTCGCCCGAGTCGATCTATTGGCTGCAGCGCTGGGAGCAGGGCCATCTGGCTGCCCGGTGATGTACGACCCTTCAGACACCCAAAACGATGAACTTCGTTCGCTCACGAGGTCATCGATGACTGCGTGTCTTACATCCCACGGTGGCACCCTCGGGCTGGATCAACGGTGGTGGATTCGGTCCAGCGGCCGATCAAGGAGAGATTTGGAACGAATGCGTTCCCGAGACCAAGCGCATCGTCGCCGAAAGGCTGCTTGCCATGAACGTCCCGCTCGTCAGCACGAGGGCGTCCAAGACAGGGTCGAACTGGGTGGCTGGCGTCCAAGACCCTCGCGCTCGACGGTAATCTCCTCGCAGGCCCG
>JAYTVF010000151.1:0-6422 GCA_043744155.1 Acidimicrobiia bacterium
GTACGGGCCCACGGCATCGTCGTTGGGAGTAGGGGTGCCCATCGTGTCGTAGCCGCCGGCGGCGATGATGGTCGGGTTGTAGGCCGGGTTCGCCAGCCCCGGGGCACCCTTGCCTCGCTGGTAGCCGGTGTTCCCGGCGGCGGCGACCACGACGATCCCCTTCCTCCACGCCTGTTCGACGGCGAAGGAAAGTGGGTCGGCGTCGGCACCCTGCAGCGAGTTGGTGCCGTAGGACAGGTTGAGGACACGGATGTTCATGCCGTTGTCGTTCTTGTGTGCCACGACCCAGTCGATGGCGGCGATGACCTGGGAGACGTCGGCGCCGCCGTCGGCGGTCGCCACCTTGAGCGAGACGATGCGGGCGTCGGGGGCCATACCGCGGTATGCGGTGGCGGGCACCGAAGCATACGGCGCGGTGAGGGCGTCGTCCTTGCCGGCAATGAGGCCGGCCATAAACGTTCCGTGACCGAAGGTGTCGAGGTTGCGCAGGTTCGGCGCCTGCGACTCCAGCGACAGGTCGGGGCCGTTGATGATCTTGCCCGGAGCGCTCAGGCCTTGGACGGGTGATACGCCCGAGTCGATTACCGCAACGTCGACCCCGCGGCCGGTGAACCCGGCGTTCCACCACAGCGACGCCCCTGTGAGGGTGGTGGTAGCGGTCATCGAATACAGATCGGTGACCGGGTCATAGGCCGTCTGAGCGCTCGCCGGTGCGGTGCTCGTAACCGAGAGTCCGATCGTGGCGACGCTCAACGCCGCCAGGGCGACAGGCGCCCAACGGCGGGGTCCGAGCCAGGTGGTGCCGGCGATCATCCGGCCGCTCGTCCGGCTGCTCGTCGATGAGTTCATCATCGGTCGGTTTCTCATCGGTTGGTTCCTCATCGTCGTTGCGTCCTTCGTTGTTTCGGTCGGGCCCGGCGAAGCTCTTGGCTCCGGCGAACAGAACCAACGTATCGACCACGCTCCGTGTTCGATATGGTTCGATCGACTCCGCACCGGTCCTCACTTCTGAACGCCGGTTCATCGGGGGAACGGAATGGGACGATCGGTTCAATCATCGAGCGACCAGCGATCGTGCCCTCAGGTTTGCATGGCCGGTGCCGATGCAGAAACAGTGAAACGGAACACCAGGGTGCTCGGCCTTGTACTCGCGGTCGTGGTGTTCGCGGTTGGCTCGGCCGGCATGCTGACCCGTCTCCGGGGCTGGCCGCATCAGAGTTCTGCTCTCGGATTCGTGGCGATCGTTGCAGCCATGTTCGCCGCCGCTGAAATTTTGGTTGTCCACGTGCAGCTCGGGCGAGACACCCACACGTTTTCCATGTCGGAGATCCCGCTGATCGTCGCCACATTCCTCCTCTCGCCGGTGGCCGCCCTGGCCGCCGCAACGTTCGGCCACGGTGTCGCGCTTACGTTCTATCGGCGGCAGCGTCCGTCCAAGCTGTTGTTCAATATGGCGCGGGTGATCATCGAACTCTCGATCAGTATCGGAATCTTGCGTGTCCTCGGAACGGCGCGTTTCCTCCCGTCCACCCGCGATCTGCTGGCCGTGTTCACTGGCGTTATCGCGGCATCGATCGTCGGCGGTCTTCTCGTCTCGGCGGCCATCGTCGCGTCCCAGGGCCCCCTGCCGAAAGGAGCGATCCGTGCGAATCTGACGTTGAGCGTGATCGGAACTTCAGCATCGGGCTCCCTGGGTCTCCTCACCCTCGTCCTCGTGCGTGCCGACCCAACGGTCACGTGGGTACTGCTCATGCCTGCCGTCGGCGGGTACGCCCTCTACAACGCGCTAGCCCGGTCCCGCCGGCAGAACGACAGTCTCCAGTTTCTCTTCGAAGCCGGGCAGCTGCTTCACGAGAATGCCGACTTCGACAAAGCCATACCTGCGCTCCTCGAGCGGACTCGGGAGGCATTGGGCTGCGACGTCGCCGAACTCGTCCACCTCGTCGGACCCGACGGCTTCTGCGTGCGGGCATTGGTGTCGATCGACACGGCGCCGCGGTTTTGGTCCGAAGTGGCCGATCCTCGTCTGGTCGCCTCCGTGAGCGCTAAGGCGCCAACCTCGCCGGCTCCCGGACAACCGGGAGCCGAACTGCTGGCGTGCTTCACCACCGGCGCTGCAGCTCGCCCCAGCCTCATTGCCGGTCTCAGCGCGAACGGTGTTCCGGTTGGCCTGCTCCTGATCGCTGGGCCGCTCGGAGAGGTCGCCAGCATGAGCCAGTTCGATGACGAGAAGGCCCGGCTACTCGGAACCATCGCCCAATCTCTGAGCATCGCCCTGGAGAACGGAGCGCTGGAGCGCTCCCTCGATCAGCTCCGCGTGCTCGAACGTGAGCTTGACCACAAAGCGCATCACGACACGCTCACGGGCTTGGCCAACCGCGCATTGTTCGGCTCAGACCTGGCCTCGGCCGTTTCGGCCTTCGAGCTGACGGGTGAGCCATTCGCCACCCTTTTCCTCGACCTCGACGATTTCAAAACGGTCAACGACTCGCTCGGTCATGACGCTGGCGACGCACTGCTGATCTCGATCGCCGAGCGTCTTCGTCGGTGTGTCACCCCGCAGGACACCATTGCCCGTCTCGGGGGGGACGAATTCGCCATCGTGGCCACTGCGGTCGACGGCGTGAAACAGGCCGAAGCTCTCGCCGCGTCGATCCTCGCGATACTTGACGAACCGGTGACGGTGGCTGGTCATCTGCTTTCCGTGTCGGCCAGTATCGGTATCGCCATGGGCCGCGCCGGTGCCGACGTTGTTGAGATCCTGAAGTCCGCCGACGTCGCAATGTACAACGCCAAGGCTGGCGGTAAACGACGTTATGCGGTGTTCAATCCCGTCACCCAGCGAGAGGTGCTCGCCCGCTACGAACTCGCCGACGGAATCAAGCGGGCGGCGGAGCTCGGGCAGCTCCGTCTGTACCTCCAACCGATCGTTGACCTCGCGTCGGGTTCTGTGGTCTCGGCTGAGTCGCTCGTGCGATGGCAGCATCCCAATCAGGGCCTCCTCGACCCGGAACAGTTCATTGCCCTCGCCGAGGAGAACGGCGCCGTCCGCCAAATCACCCGGTTTGTCATCACCCATGCGTGTCACATCCTCACCCGCCTGCCCCGATCGACGCTTCCTTCGGTCGCCGTCAATGTGTCGGCCCTGGACCTGCAGGACGACGACATGGTCGATTTCCTCCTCGGCAGCATCGTCCACCACAAAATCGAGCCTGATCGCTTCACCATCGAGGTCACGGAGTCCGTCCTTCTCGATCAGCACGCACCCAAAGCGCTGTCGGTTTTGCGGTTGAACGGTGTGCGGGTCTCGCTCGATGACTTCGGCACGGGCTACTCGTCGCTGGCCGCGCTGCGCTCGCTTCCGATTGACGAGTTGAAACTGGCGAAACCGTTCGTCGATGACCTCACCGACGCTCCTCGGTCCGGCGAATTCATTCGTGCCATCACGAGTCTGGCGAACTCACTCGGCCTCGAAACCGTGGCCGAGGGTATCGAACAGATCCACCAACCGGACATGCTCCAAAGTCTCGGTTGTCACCGCGGGCAGGGCTATCTGTTCGCCCGGCCCATGCCGGAAGCTTCGTTCGACGCCTGGCTGCTGCGGCACCCGGTCGGATCAGAGCGGGCCGACGCTCCCACGCAGGAGCGATGATCGAGCTTCGGCGCCAAACGTCTTCTGGCAGGTGCTAGCGAAGGACAAAATCCCCGAGATCGGGCTCGCGGGTCATGTTCCAGTAGTCGACGAGTCTCCAGGGCATCACCGACACCACTCGGCCGTGCTTGTTCCGGTAGTACGTCGACATTCCCGGATGGGTCCAGATGAGTTGTTCGTGTGCCGCGTCGAGACGGTCGATGTACTCCTCAAGTGCCGCCTGCTTGCATTCGATGGTGCGCTTTCCGAGTTCAATGAGCTTCGTGATGCAACCGGTGATGTACCGAGACTGCGCCTCGGCGAGGAGAAACGCGCTACCGCCATGGCCGACATTGGTGTTCGGTCCGTACATGCAAAACAGATTGGGGAATTCCGGCATCGTTATGCCAAGGTATGCGCGCGGATCATCGGGCGCCCAGCGATCGGATAGCCGAGTCCCGTTACGGCCGGTGATGTTCAATCGGGCGGCCAGGTCGGTCACGCTGAAGCCCAGGGCCATGATGACGACATCGGCCTCACGGAGTTCATTGCCTGCGGATCCGCGCACGACAATGCCTTGCGGTTCGAGACGGACGATTGGATCGGTAACCAGTTCCACGTTGTCCTGCCTCAACGTTTTGTACCACCCTTTGTCAAGCAGAATCCGTTTTCCGTACGGCGGGTACGAAGGGAGACACTTGGCGACAAGGTCGGGTCGTCCATCGAGCTGGGACTGGATATACGCCGTCGTCTCGGCCCGATGGCGGTCATTGATGCGATTGATTGAGCGATCAGGGTGCGGCCACTCGGGGTCCTTTCGCAGCCACTGCAGAAGGCCGTCGCCGTATCGCCAGAACAAGGTGAACCGACTCCACTGCGCGTAGAACGGGACGTTGGCCAGGAGCCACGGCGTTCCATTGGGGACGCGATCATTGATGCCCGGTACCTCACGCACCCATTGCGGCGATCGTTGATAGATCGTAAGCGCACGAACTGTATCGGCGATGGCGGGAGCAATTTGCACCGCCGACGCGCCCGTGCCAACAAGTGCCACCCGTTTGTTCGAAAGGTCGAGATCCTCGGGCCACCGCGCCGAGTGGAAGACCTGTCCGGCGAAGGAATCGGTGCCCGGGATTAGAAGATCGTTGGGCCGGTTGAAGTGACCTATGGCGCTGACGAGCACACGAGAGGTGATGTCGCGAATTCCGTCCGCATGGCGCACGGTAGTGCGCCAATAATCAGACGTATTGTTCCACGTCGCCGAGACGACTTCGGTGGAAAACTCTGTGCGCTTACGAATGTCGAAGGTCGTGGCGAAGCCCTCAAGATACGCCTGCAGTTCCGAACGAGGGGAGAAGTGGTAGCCCCAGTTGGGGTTCGTGGCGTAGGTGAATGAGTAGAACTGATTCGGGGTGTCGACGCCGCAGCCGGGATACCGATTTTCGAACCATGTGCCACCAACGTCGGCGTTCTTTTCAACGATCACGTGGTCGATGCCAAGTCGCGTGAGCTGAACCGAAAGTCCGAGCCCCGAGACACCGGCGCCAACAATGACTACCGGCGTGTCCACATCGTTGGAAAGGCGATCGAGTTTCACGTCGTGGTCGGTCTGGTTCCAGGACACGTTACCGTTTTCGAAACCCATGTCTTCGCGCACCATGCTCACGTATTCCTCCGGCACCACTTCACCGAGACAGACGTTCATCATGCGGTGAAAGAGCTCTTGCCCCGGGTCGTTGATCTTTGGCCGGGGAGTGCCGTCGGCCATGAGATCGATGACGGCGCTCCGAACCTCATCTTGGACTTCCGACGGAAGTCCGGCGTCGACGGGGGCGACCAATCGCACTTCTCGCTTGGGGAGAAAGGGCGGGTTGATCCAGCGTTCGTCGCCGGTGATGTGCACGAGCGACATCAACAGCACCCGAAGATCGGCCGCTTCCACCGCCGCCCGGAGGGTGGCGAGGTCAGGTCGCCGGATGCTGGCCGTCACGTCGGCGAATTGCGATGGCATCTGTGCAGCCTTTCACTTGCTGCGACTGCGGTCCTATGCCCGGTCCGGTTTGCGCGCCACAACGTGGAACCACCAGGTACTCGTGGTGTCGTCGCCGACGCGCACCCGGGCCCCGGTACCGCTCTCGTAGGTCTCAGGGTCCGGGGCAAATCCGGCTGCGTGCACTTCGGCCAAGGCGGCGGCGAGGGAGGAGTAGTGGATCACAATGCCAAAGTCGTGAGCGCCCGCCACCCGGAACTCCCAGCCATCGCCCTGGTCACGAAGGGCGATGTTGCGTCGATAGTTCACCAGTCGTTTCGGCATGCGGACGGCCGTTCGGGCAGCCCAACGGGGATGACGAATGATTGCCCTCGGCAGTCGCCACGGCCGTTCGTTCGAGCCGGGTCCGCTCAGGTTGTGGGTAGAAAACCAGAACACGCCACCCGGCCGCAGGACCCTGCGAACCTCGGCAAAGACGGCCGCCCGATCGCCGTGGGCCACGGCATCGATGCCGTTGAAACTGAACGCGACCAGCCCGAAATGATCGGCCGGAAAGGCCTGCAAATCTCGGGCATCGCCATGGCGCACGTCGATGGAGGGATGAGCGGCGCGGCATGCGTCGACCATCGCTGCGCTGTAATCGATGCCGACATAGTCCGGGCTCAGCGCACGGAGCATGGCGATAGTTCGGCCGGTGCCCACGCCCAGGTCGAGGATTGGAACCCCGAGCGCACCTGGAGTCAATCGATGTAGACAGACCTGCTCGCCCGGGTCCGTGTAGGTCGTGAGGCTTTGGAGCTG
>JAYTVF010000152.1:0-1989 GCA_043744155.1 Acidimicrobiia bacterium
GATGCTCGGGTGACAGCACCATGAAGGTGGCGCCGAACAGGGTGTCGGGACGAGTGGTGAACACCTCGATCGGCCCGGCGGCGCTATCGAAACTGACCCGGGCACCGGCCGAGCGGCCGATCCAGTTGCGTTGCATCAGCTTGATCGGTTCCGGCCAGTTCAGCCGGTCGAGATCGCCCAGCAGCCGGTCGCCGTAGGCGGTGATGCGCATCATCCACTGCTTCATGTTCCGTTTGAAAACGGGGAAGTTGCCGATGTCGCTCTTGCCTTCGGCCGTCACTTCCTCGTTTGCCAGTACGGTGCCCATCCCGGGGCACCAGTTGACCGGAATCTCAGCGACATAGACCAGCCGATGGTTGTCGATGACGAGGCGTTGCTCGACCTTGCTCAGATCGGACCAGGATCGGCCATCGGGGGTCGAGCGGCTGCCTTCGGCAAAGGATGCAATCAGATCGGCGATCGGCCGGGCGCCGCCCACCGAGGGGTCGAACCATGAGTTGTAAATCTGCAGAAAGATCCACTGCGTCCAGCGGTAGAAGGCCTCATCCGTGGTGGAAACGCTGCGGCGATCATCATGACCCAAGCCCAGGCGACCCAACTGACGGCGCATGTTGGCGACGTTGTCCTCAGTGGTGACCCGGGGGTGCTGGCCGGTGCGAATGGCGTACTGCTCGGCGGGGAGCCCAAAGGAGTCATAGCCCAAAGTGTGCAGCACGTTGAAACCGGTCTTGCGCTTGTAGCGGGCGTAGACGTCGGTAGCGATATACCCCAGCGGATGGCCCACGTGCAGCCCGGCGCCGGAAGGATACGGGAACATGTCCATGATGAAGAGCTTCTCCCGGCCGGCCACGGCGTCGGGGTCGGCCAGGGGCCCGGCTGGGTTCGGCGCATGGAATGTACCCTCCTCCGCCCACCGTTTCTGCCAGCGCATCTCGATATCGGCAGCCAGCGCAGCGGTGTAGCGGAACGGAGGTATGTCATCAGCGGCCATAACGTCGGTTCAGGTTAGTTGGCGCGCCCACCAAGGGTCGGGACGTTGTTTCGAGACGACTCCTCGAACCTGGTCGGCTCGAGCACCGTGCCACGGTGCCGGCGAATTGGCTCGAGGAAGTCGGATCGCGGCATTGGAGTTCTGCGAGACTGTGACCGCCGTGACAACGTTTCTGACACCCATCTCCACTGCCCTGCAGCGTGCCGCTGATCGCCCGGGAAAGGGTGTCGTCTTCATCCACGGCAACGACCACAACAAGGTCGGGTGGAACGAACTTCACCACGACGCGCGAACCGTCGGGGCTGCCCTGCAGGCCAGAGGTGTGCAGCCGGGCGATCACGTCGCCATCATGGGCCCCACATCGCGAGCGCTGATCACCGCCATTCAAGGCTGCTGGCTGGCCGGTGCCGCGTCGATGGTGATGCCGCTACCGATGCGGATGGGATCGCTGGAAGAATTCATCGCGCAATCTCGGGCTCGCATTCGCCACGGCGATGCGCAGTTGCTGCTGATCGATGAGCAACTGGCTCCGTTCTATCCAGCCGAGCCCGGAGATCCACCCGTCTTTTTCCTGGCTGACATGGTCGGAGGAAGCGACGACGTACGCATTCCCGAACCTGATCCGGAACGGTTGGTGATTCTGCAGTACACCAGCGGCTCGACCAGCGAACCCAAGGGCGTCATGATCCCCGATCGGGTTCTCGGCGCCAACCTGCACGCCCTCACTACCGCCGGAGAGGTCGACCCTGACACCGATGTGGTCGTCTCGTGGTTGCCACTCTATCACGACATGGGATTGGTCGGCACTCTGTCGACACCCATGGTGTACGGCATTGATCTGGTGCAAGCAGCGCCGCAAGATTTCCTCGCCCACCCCGGAAACTGGATGCAGTGGCTGTCGGATTACCGCGGCACGATGACGGCCGGACCCAACTTTTCTTGGGTGCTTGCCGGTCGGGCGCTGCGACGGATGCAAGGTCTCGACCTGTCCCGCATGC
>JAYTVF010000153.1:0-6383 GCA_043744155.1 Acidimicrobiia bacterium
ATTCGTGTGCCCGGTGACGATTCTGCAAGCCGATCCAGACTTTGGCAGCGTCTTCAAGCCTGAGGACGGGCCCCGAGTACTGGCGGCCAATCCACACGCCAACATCGTGCGGATCGCCGGCGCCTCCCACAACATCCACAGTGCGCCCACACTTTCGGTGTACCTCGACCATCTCGATACGTTCCTGGCGACCGCTTAGCTGCTGATTGGCGTTTCAAGCCTTCGACTCACGAACGAGGCCAAACCCAAAAACTCGATCACCACGATGATCGGCACGTTTCAACCATGGTGACATCGGCCAGATAGCAGCTCGGAGAGCCGATCAAGGCCACCAGTTGGTCGGCTCGAACGCGGACAAGCCTGCATTCTTGGAGAGGGCACGACGAAGCCGAAGGCGATGTAGAGCCATGGCTGGGTCCGCGCGAGATGTAGGCTTCGACTCGTTGAAACCGCTTCCTTCACGGTCCCGGCCTCGATTCGGGTATCAATCCTCGCTGGACGGCTTGCGTGGTCTCGCCGTACTCGCCGTGGTCGGCTATCACATCCACTCCCTCGATCCGGGCCGGCTCGGATTTCTGCAGGGCGGCTTCTTCGGCGTTGAGCTTTTCTTCGTGGTTTCGGGCTACCTGATCTCCACCCTTTTGCTGCAAGAGCATGAGGAGACCGGGCACATCGACTTGCTGCAGTTCTGGAAACGTCGGGCCCGGCGGCTGCTACCCGCCCTATTCGCCATGTTGATCGTGACAGCGCTCGCCGCCGCGATGTGGCGCTCCATCACGCTCGGTAGATTCAAACGCGATGTTCCTTGGGCGCTGTTGTACGTCTCGAACTGGGGACAGATCGTCGACTCGGGCTCGGGCTATTTCGCGCAGCTCACCTCTCCGCCGCTGCTGCGCCACCTTTGGTCTCTGGCGGTCGAGGAGCAGTGGTACCTCATCTGGCCAGTGGTTTTCGGTTGGCTCGTTCGTACCGTCGGTCGCCGACTGGGCTCAGTATTGCTCGGCCTCGGACTGCTGTGCGCCGCCATCGGCATCGTGTTGTATGACGGCTCGCAGGGCCGGGCGAATTTCGTGTATCTCTCCACCGTCACCCGAGCCAGTGGCCCGCTGATCGGTGCTGCCCTGGCGACGGCGTGGAAGCCCTGGCAGTTCCGAACTGCCACCGCAAGGAAACTCCCGGTGCTCGATGGTGCCGCCATCGTGGGCGTGGTGGCGATGGGTGTCGCGATCGCCTTCTGGGCTAACACGTCAGCCGTCGTGTACCGGGGCGGCATGCTCGTGGTCTCGGTCGCCTCGGCGCTGCTCATCGCCGTCGCGATGCATCCGGGTGCCGTCCACAGTCGGCGCGTGCTGCAGAGCAAGCCTCTGACCGCCGTCGGACGACGCTCGTACGGCCTGTATCTTTGGCATTGGCCGATCCTGATACTCACCGACGCAGTGCGATCCGTGCCCCGTCTGATGTTGGTGTTGGCCCTCATTGCCATCGTCACCGAACTGAGCTTCCGGTTCATCGAGGAGCCGTTCCGACGCGGCCTCGTGACGGCCTGGTGGGCGAGATCTCGCCAACGACCATTCGAGCGAATCGCTCCTCTCTTGGCCGCCGCGGCCCTGCTCGTTCCCCTTGGATTCGTTGTCCTTCGGGCTAAACCACAGAATCTGGTGGTCGGCGGTGAGGCTGCAGCCTTCGAGCTCAAATCCACCGAGAGCGCGGCTGCATCAGCGCCCATCGACCCGGCGGCCGCATCTCCCGTCGCCGCTGAGCCAAACCCGACAACGGTTCAGGCCGGGCCCCAGCCGGTTCGCGTCGTCGTCGTCGGGGATTCACAGGCGCAGGCCCTCGCCAGCAATCTGCCCACCGGGATCGAAAAGGTTTTCTCCGTCACTGACGGCGCAGTCGATGGCTGCGGAGTCTGGGACGACGGCACCATCTGGAGCAGTCAGGGATTCAAGCGACCCAATGGCACCTGCGTGGGCTGGTCGTCCAAATGGGCGGCTTCGGCCAGCAGCGTGAAGGCCGACGTGGCGCTCGTGGTCATCGGCGCGTGGGATGTTTTCGACATCGCCTACAAGGAGGGCGTCGCTACGTTCAATAGTCCGGCTTGGGATGAGAAGTTCGTGGCAAGTCTACAGAAGGGCGTTTCCGCACTGGCCGGCGTCGGCACCAAGGCCGCGCTGCTGGAGGTGGCGTGTATGCACCCCATTCATGCTGCCGGCGCCGCCGTCCCCCCGCTTCCTGAACGCGGTGAGGCGTGGCGCACCGTGCACGTCAATCAACTGCTGCGTCGGGTCGCCGCGGCCAACCCTGGTCAAGCCACCTTCCTCCCCGGACCGCAGGAATGGTGTAGCAACCCGGTCATCGCCACCGACACCAGCTATCGCTGGGACGGCGTGCATGTGTACAAACCTGGCGCAAAGTTGATCTTCGAGACGATCGCCGCCAACCTTTTGCGGGTGGCGGGCCGCTGAATGCGGGGCCGCCCGCAAATCCGAACGATCACGGCTCCACGGAGCGTCATAGCCACGACGGTGCTAAATCACGCAGCGGCGTCCAGCGCTGCGGTCATTGGTCACATCGAACGGGGAACGTCACAGCCGAGACTTGCATCGGCCCGACAGTGCCGGGTAACCATGCAGGGTGACGGACATTGCCCGACTGTTGGCAGCCAATCAAGCGTACGCCTCCGCTCGGGCCAGTGTCGCTGATCCCACCCCGAGTCGTCGACTGGCCGTAGTCACCTGTATGGATGCCCGCATCGACGTGTTCGCCACGTTAGGGCTGCATCTCGGCGAGGCCCACGTGCTGCGAAATGCCGGCGGGAGAATCACCGACGACATGCTGCGTAGCCTGGCCCTGTCATCGCATGTCTTGGGCGTGAACACGGTCGTCATCATGCAACACACCAAATGCGGTCTGGCCGGGGTGACCGATGATGAACTGCGCAGGGTCACGGGGGCCGACCTCGGGTTCTTCCCGATTGATGACCACGTCGCCGCGCTCAAAGAAGACATCCACCTGCTTACGACCAAGCCATACCTACGCCCGCTCAAGGTCATCGCGGGGTTCATCTACGACGTCGAGTTGGGTGAACTGGCCAACGTCGTGCGTTGGGAACGCGAGGGCGTCGACGAGCAACCCGGTCGAGGGGATTCCGGCCCACCCCAGGACCACGAGATCACTCCTTAAAGACCACGATCGAGTGCCAGCCCGATGCCCCGTCGGGGATTGGATTGGCCCGAGCCTCGGTCTGGAGCGTGCCGGTGCCGTCTGTGGCCCGGCACGTGATGGTGTGATTTCCTGGCGCGGCGTCCCACTCGAATTTCCACTGCACCCAGGTGTCAGCGGTCGGCGTCTTTCCCAGGGTTGCCGGCATCCATGGGCCATCATCGACTCGAACCTCAACCTTGTTCACCGAGCGATGCACCGCCCACGCCACGCCAGCGATCATCGTCTTGCCGGCCGTGGTGCGACTCAGGCCCTTGGGCGTGTCGATGCGGGCCATCGTCTTGATCGGTGCCTTTTTGGCCCAACCCCGCTTGGCCCAGTATGGGTCAAAGGCATCGAAGGTCGTGAGTTCGAGATCCGTGACCCACTTGGTCGCTGACACGAATCCGTAGAGACCGGGCACGATAAGCCGGGCGGGGAAGCCGTGGTTCACGGGAAGCGGCTCTCCGTTCATGCCGAGCACAATCATTGCGTCGCGACCGTCCATCACATCGGCTACTGGCGTGCCAGCCGTCCAACCGTCGACCGACCGGCTGACGAGCTGGTTGGCGCTCGATTTGACGCCAGCCTCCTTCAGAATCTCAGCCATGGGAACGCCCAACCACCGAGCGGTGCCGGTGTACTCACCACCAACCTCATTCGATACGCAGATCATGGTGATATCACGCTCGCGTAGCGGTCGGGCCAGCAGGTCGGCATAACTAAATGACAGCTCTTTGTTCACCATGCCGTGCACCCGCAGACGCCACGTTTGTGGGTCGACCTGTGGGGTCGTAAGGGTGGTGTCAATACGATAGAACGACGCGTTCGGCGTTATGAACGAGGCCACGCCTTCAACGCCGAGCTCGACCCCGTCGGGTACCGGAGGCGCCGGGGAGGAGGGCGCGGGCAGCGACACCCCGGCCCGCGCCGAGCTGACAGCGAATCGCTTGCGGAGTTGCCGACCAATGCCACCCGTAGCGAGTGCGGCCACACCGACCCCACCGCTGCTCAAAAGAAACGACCGACGGCCGAGCCCGTTGAGCACCGCAGGATCGAGCGATGCTGCTGGTCGTCGAGACCGCAGCAGCCAATCAAGGGTAGCCATGCCAGCAAGGGAGCCGAGCACACTCGGCAATATGTCAACCGGTCGCGAAACCGGACGACTGAGGGCAGCGCCGACGCCCACCAGACCAAAGAGGGCCACACCGCCAAAACCCAGCCAGCGGCGACGTCGAGCAAGGTCACCCACGCCTGCAGCGAAGAGCGCCAGCAATATTGTGGTACCAAGAATCAAAGCAGGCTTGTCGTTGGTGCCGAACTGGCGCACAGCGAACACTTTCACGCTTGGCGGCGTATGGTCGATGACGAAACTGCCGACCGACAAAACCGGCGATGCCGTACCTCGCACTAGTCCGCTGACAAGCTCGCCGACACCGAGTGCTACAGCAGCGGCCAGGAGCCCAGCGGCAATTCCATGCCATCGAGAGTGGGACGTCGAACGGATGGTGAACATGTCAATGGTTCGTCGCTCACCCCGGTACGGATGGCGGCCAATCCAAAACAAACGCCACGGACGAAGCACCGGTGTGACCCCCCGACGAAACATCGCCGACATCCATCGGGACACGGGCGTGTATTCGCTCGACGCCCTCGATGCCGACGAGCGGGCCCGATTCGAACGACATCTTCATCATTGCCCTTCCTGCGGTGAAGAGGTCGCCAGCTTTCAGCGTACGATCAGTCGCTTGTCCAGCGATGCGCTTCTGCCTGCCCCCGTGGGAATTCGGGCGCGACTGGAGCACGTGACGACGCGTACGACCAGAAAGTTCTTCCGATGGGTCCAATCCAATGATTCGTGAGTTTCGAACAAAGCGTGTGTCCACCTCGCCGTCAGGTTTCACCGCCTCGCAGGCCCCCCTCCTGCGGGTGGTGTCCAGCGGTCCCCTTGAGCGGGACGAGCTCTTGCGTCTCGTCTCGCTCGGGGACCGCACCGCTTTCACCGCACTGTACGACGAGCTTTCATCGGCCGTATTCGGGTTGGTTCGCCGGGTGGTGTGCGACCCGGCTCAGTCCGAGGAAGTCACCCAGGAAGTCTTCGTTGAAGTGTGGCGTATCGCCCATCGGTTCGACCCCACCCGGGGTAATGCCAAGACATGGATCTTGACTATCGCCCACCGGCGAGCGGTTGATCGGGTACGCAGCGAACAGACGCAGCGAAACCGTGTGGAGCAGCTCAGCCAAATGCCCTCCGCCCTCGAACCAGACGAAAACGTGGCATCGCTCGACCGGCAGGTGGTTCAGGAGGCGCTGGCCCATCTCACTGAGATCCAGCGTCAAGCAATCGAGCTGGCCTACTACCGCGGCCTGACGCAGTCGCAGATCGCCGAATTACTCGACGTGCCGCTCGGCACCGTCAAAACTCGTATACGTGACGGCCTCATCCGCCTGCGCGACGCTCTAGGAGAGGGATCATGAACGAGGACCCGCACACCTACGCCGGCCTCTATGCCCTTGACGCGCTCGACGGCGCCATACTCACCGAGTTCGAGACCCATCTCGCCTTGTGTGATGAGTGCCAACGCGAAGTCACCGAGTTTCGATCTACGGCCGGCCGGCTCGGTTCGCTCGAAGCCGTTCGCCCGCCCGCTGCCCTTCGTACGTCGGTACTTGCCGCCATCGGCGACGTACGGCAGGAGGCACCATCAGTCGTGACGCCGCTGCGCCAGCGTCCTCGATGGTTCACGCCTCTGGCCGTGGCTGCTGCGCTCGTGTTTGCGCTCGGCATCATGCGGACAGTGAGCAGCCAGTCCTCGCCAACGACGGCGGCCTCTGTCGTGAATGCCGCCGACTCTCAGCAGGTGGCGCTGAGCGCCCCTGATGGGGTACGCACCGTTGCCTATCTTTCCAAGAGCAAGAACCGCATCGCGGTGAGTGCTGACGGCATGCAGCCAGCACCCGCGGACAAGAGTTATCAGCTCTGGCTCATCGGCCCCAACGGGCCGGAGTCAGCCGGGTTGATGGAAGCCACGGCCGGCAAGCACCTCGACGTGCTGCTCACAGGTAAGGCCAGCGGGCACCAGACAGTGGCCATTACCCTTGAACCCAAGGGCGGCGGCACCCAGCCGACTGGCCCGATCCTGGTCAAGGGCGACTACTCGCTCTAGCCCAGCCCGCTCCGG
>JAYTVF010000154.1:0-6368 GCA_043744155.1 Acidimicrobiia bacterium
CACCGTCGGGCTCGCCGAAAGCGCGACCGGACTCGCGTCGGTTGCAGCCGTTCCCACCGTCGAGCTCGCCGAAAACGCCACCGCACTCGCGACGGTTGCAGCCGTTCCCACCGTCATCTCATCGGCGGCGGTCGACGTCACCTGCGAAGCCGACGTCGATGAGCACCCGGCCAGCAGCCACCCCACGAGCAGCCCGGCGAGCACGCCACCCTGCAAACGCCCCGAGCCCGAACCCGAGCCCACCCGACGACCCGAATCCGGGCGAACAAGCCCCGCAGCCCGGCGGGTCGAAATGGCCATGTGATCCTCAGCGACCCGTGTGGCCAAAGCCGCCCCCTCGGTTTTCGCCATCGAGGGACTCGACGAACTCCAAGCGGCATTCCTCCACGCGTTGGATGACCAGCTGGGCGATACGATCGCCCCGCCGCACGTGGTAGTCGACCACCGGATCGGTGTTGATCAGCGGCACCCGCAGCTCACCTCGATATCCGGCGTCGATCAGTCCCGGTGAGTTCAAGACGGTCACCCCGTGTTTGGCCGCGAGCCCGCTTCTGGGTTGGACAAATCCGGCGAAACCAACGGGGATAGCCAATGCCAAACCGGTGGGAACCACCGCTCGGCCACCCCCGGCGGTCAGCAGTACATCCTCCCGAGCCAACAGATCGAGCCCGGCATCACCGGGTCGGGCGTAGGCGGGTGGAGGCAGATCGGGGTCGAGCAGTACGACAGGTAAATCGAGCACGGTCGGCAAGCGTAGAGCGACGTAGCATCACTGTGATGTTGGCATGGATGGATCTTGAGATGACTGGGCTCGACTCACGACGCGACGTGATCGTCGAGATCGCCACGCTCATCACCGACGACTACCTGAATATCATCGCCGAGGGGCCCGATCTGGTTGTCCATCAGCCTGACGATGTGCTGGCCATCATGGACAAGTTCGTCTTCGACATGCACACCAGATCCGGGCTCTTGACCGCCATCCAGCAAAGTACGATCACGCTGGCGGAGGCGGGCGCCGAAACTCTGGCGTTTCTGAAACAGTGGATACCCGAGGCTCGCACTGTGCCGCTTTGTGGAAATTCCATCGGCACTGACCGCCGGTTCCTCGACGCGTACCTTCCCGAGGTCGAGAATTACCTCCATTACCGATCGGTCGATGTGTCGAGCATCAAGGAACTGGTGCGCCGGTGGTATCCCTCGGTGCGGTCACAGCGACCCAATAAGCAGGGGAGCCATCGCGCCCTTGATGACATTCAGGAAAGCATCAATGAGCTGCGGTATTACCGCGAGCATGTGTTCGTGACGCCGGTACCGTCCGCCCCCGCCACGTCACCCGTCGCCTAAATCCTCGCAACATCACGACCAGCAATAGCACGATGCTGAACGGATAGAGCGCCGCCGTCAGCGGCCCGAACCGGCCGACACGACGCCCGAGCACCCACACCTGCAACGCGCTCATGGCATAGCACCACGGCGAAGCCGCTGCGCCACCAACGAGGGATGCAACCCAGGCGACACAGGCCACCATCACCGCTGGACGGGTGGTCATCAATCCTGGTCCCATGAGACGCGTCCAGCCATCGAGTTGCTGTCGGTAACCGTCGGGATGCATCCGAAACGAGGCCCACGCCCGGCCGGTGTGCAACTCGACCCGGCGATACCGCTGCGCGAACGCAACATCCTCCAACGTTGCGCCTCGAACGCCATCGTGGCCACCGACTCTTTCGTAGCCGACGCGGGTCATGGCCAAGACCGGCCCAAAGGCGACGTTCGCCTGCACCCTTGGGCCGGCGATACTCCAGGTTCCTGCGCCCATGATGGCCAACACGCTGGGGATCACGCTCAATCGCTCCCGACCCCGCGCTGCATCGTGCCAAGGTTGCATCGACACCAGCGTGTCGTCGTCCGGGCAAAGCGCGCCGAGAGAGACCGGGTCCAGTCGTACATCGGCGTCAACGAATACCAGGATGGGCGCTGTCGTGGCATCCACGCCGACAGCACACGCATGGTTCTTGCCCGTCCAGCCGGTAGGTAGCGGGCCGGCCGAAATCACCCGCGCACCGCAATTCGAGGCGACCGCCACGGTCGCATCGGTGCTGGCGTCGTCAACCACTACCACCTCATCCTGCCGCCGACCTCCACCACCCACAAGCGCGTCGAGCGCAGCACCGATCGAGGTGGCTTCGTTCCGAGCCGGAATGATCACCGCCACCGACCCGCCACCGACCGACGCCTGGCCCGCCGCCCCGCCGACCGACCCGCCACCGACCGACGCCTGGCCCGCCGCCACCGACCCGCCGACCGACCGCCTATGCGTTGTCACGAGGTTTTCAGGCGCCGGGCGTCCGAACGGGCGGCAGAGCAGCAGCCACCCGCTCACCCACCCCAACCCATACACCGCCACATCCACGCTGGCCACACGCACCGACTCAGTCTTTCATCCATTCCGCCGAGGCAAGCGTGACTCGGCCTGACTTCTGGGTGAGTTTTGTGTCACCAGAGCACCGAACTCCCTCAGAAAATCGGCGAACGAGGGTTGCGGTGGTATCACCGGGCTTCGCGGCTTCGGCGGCGGCGGCAGGTGGGCGGTAACGTCCATCAGTATGTCGACGACGGTACGCCAGGAACAGCAGCAGGCCGTCGAGGAGATCACCGAAGTTGCGCCGGGGGTGCTGCGACTGCAGCTTCCGGTCAGCATGCCGGGGCTCGGGCATGTGAACTGTTACATCCTCGAAGACGACCGCGGGTTCGCCGTGGTGGATCCTGGTCTTCCCGGCGATGAAGCCTGGGATGCCTTGATGAGCGGCTTCAAGCGGGCCAGCGTTCCCGTGAAACGGATCCATACCGTCGTCGTTACCCATTCCCATCCCGATCACTTCGGCGGCGCTGGCCCACTACGAGCCGAGACCGGGGCCGATATCGTCAGCCATCGGGCCTTTCGCCTTATGTTCGCGCCCGATCCCACCGAGGCCGATATCGATCCTGAGCAACTGGCCGAGGCCGATCCCAGCGGCAATCCGTTAAGCATCCCGGCGACCGACCACTTCATCGGCATGAAGACGCCGTGGGGTCCGACACCGTTCATGCCGATAACTGCCGAGGAGCGGGAAAAGTCGATGCAGGGCGGTCATCGCGTTACACCGCGACCCACCATCCGCCTCGATGACGCCGACCACATCATGTTGGCTGGCCGACGATGGGTGGCCATGCATACGCCCGGCCACACCATCGACCATCTCTGCTTGTACGACCCCGAGTGCGGCGTGTTTTTGTCCGGTGATCATGTGCTGCCTACCATCACTCCGCACATCGGTGGTTTGGCCGAGGGGCCCGATCCTCTCAATGACTACTTCGGGTCGTTGCGAAAAGTGGCCACACTGCCGCACGTTTCCACCATTCTTCCCGCCCACGGCCACCCGTTCAGCGACCTCTCAAACCGGGTGAATGCCATCATCGAGCATCACCACGAACGCCTCGTGAGGCTGTCGGATGTCTCGGCCGAACTCGACCGGCCGGGCACCGTGCGCGACTACATGAAACATCTCTTCCGTGAGCGCTCGTGGGGATCCATGGCCGAGAGCGAAACCTACGCCCACCTCGAGCACCTTCGACTGCTCGACCAGGCGACCTCAGCGTGGGTCGGCGACGAGCTCGAATACGAGATCCAACATCCGCTACCGCTGTCCGCCTTGACGGGCGACTAGTACATGCCCGAGGGCCATACCGTTCACCGCAACGCCCGGGATCATCAGAAATACTTCAAGGGCCAGACACTCGAACTCTCGTCTCCTCAAGGGCGCTTTGGCGGGCTCGACGACCTGCGAGGCGCGCGTGTCGAAAGGGTCGACGCGTACGGCAAGCATGAGTTCGTGCGGTTCGACAACGACCTGTTGATCCATATTCATCTCGGTCTGTTCGGCAAGTTTCGGATGCACAGACAACTGCCTGCGCCCCAACCGGTCGGCGCGGTGAGACTGCGCATCATCGGCCATCACAACGCAATCGACCTCAGCGGCCCGACCGCGTGTGACTTGGGCACCGACGAACTCTACGAATCAATCGTCGCCAGACTCGGGCCAGATCCGCTGCGAAAAGACGCCGACAGCACCAAGTTCTTGGCCCGCGTTGCCAAGTCGAAGAAATCGATCGGTCAACTGCTGATGGATCAAGCCGTGATCGCCGGAGTCGGCAATGTGTATCGAGCCGAGGCCCTCTTCGTAAATCACATCTGGCCCGAACGCACCGGGGCCGATCTGTCGGATGGAGAACGACTGGCCATCTGGACCACCGCCGTGCACATGTTGGAAGCTGGCGTGAAAGCCGGGAAAATCGTCACCATTGCCAAGAACGACCCCGATTTGCCGACCAGCGCTCGGGCGGCCGACAAACGCACGTACGTCTACAAACGGGACCATTGCCTGCGCTGCGGCACCCCGATTCACCGGTGGGATATGGCCGGCCGCTGGTGCTACGCCTGCCCTACCTGCCAGACCTGACCGGATTCGGTCAGCCAAAGAGTCCCGCAGGCTGCGGTGGGGCCGGCAGGGGCGCCAAGGCATCCCACCAGCAGCGTCGGCATGACCTCAGCCAACAACCGTTAGCGGATCACAGTTGGCGCCGCACACCACCACGCCGACCCGCTCACCCGCGGCCGGCACGTAGGCGCCCGACAAAATGGCGGCGAACGATGCCGCTCCACCCGGCTCAACCACCAGGCGAAGTCCCTGCCAGAGCGCCCGTTGCGCGATCCGAATGGCGTCGTCGGACACGGTCACGGCCTGCACACCGAGGGCCGCGCATACCGCGAACGGCACGGCGCCCACCTGTCGTGCGCCCAGCGAGTCGATGGCCATCCCTTCCACCTTCACCGGGACCGGATACCCCGTCGCCAACGCAGTCGCCATGCATTGAGACGTCTCGGGCTCGACACTCACCACCCGCACGCCGCCGCCGAACCATGCTGCGGTGCCACTCGTGAGGCCACCACCCCCGGTGGAGGTGAGTACCGTGTCCAACCCGCCTGCTTGCTCTTCGAACTCCATGGCGCAGGTTCCCGCTCCGGCGACGGTGTCGACATGGTCGAATGGGTGGATCATGAGCGCGCCCGAGCGCAGCGCCCGCTCGTTGGCCGCGGTTTGGGCGTCGTCGTATACGGCACCACCGAGCACGACATGGCCGCCGAGGGAGCGAATTCGTTCGGCCTTCATCGCCGGACTGGACGATGGCACGAAGATCTCGGCCCGATGCCCGAGTACCTGGGCGGCATGGGCCAGCGCGGCACCATGGTTACCGCCCGACGCCGTGATCACCCCCGCGTCGGGAACCTGGGCTCCGAGCAGCCGATGAAATGCGCCGCGCGCCTTGAACGACCCGGTGTGTTGCAGCAATTCGAGCTTCAGTTCGACATCGACCCTTAGCCCCGGCACATCGCCAGCCCGCAACGACAACACCGGCGTGCGGCGCACATGTGAGCCCAACAGCACGGCCGCCGCCTTCACATCGTCGGGTAAGACCGGTGAAACCGTCATGACATCCTCCACACTCGGGCCGACGCCAACACCGTCGAACCATCCACAAACCACAGTGCGAATCCGCCGTCGCCGACCCCGGCACCGGTCCCGACCCCGCCCGACTGGGCACCCGCCCCGATCCCGCCGTCGCCGCCCGCCTGGGCACCGGTCCCGACCCCGCCCGACTGGGCACCCGCCCCGATCCCGCCCGACTGGGCACCCGCCCCGAACCCACCGTCGCCGGTAGTGGGGCCAATCACCAGGCACGTCTTGTGCTGCGGTTCAATGCCCTGGCGGTACTCCATTTCGGCCCGCATCGGGTGGCGCAGCGTCGGACGAGCACCCAACTCCTGCTCCACGGCATTCCAGTAGGCGGCGTTGTTCATGTGACCGAGCACGTCGAAGTCGACGAACCGAGGCGAGTACATCTCACGCTCGGACTCGACTGGCGGATCGTCGTGATGCAACCGAGCCCGCACCGTGCGCCCACGGGCAGCCTCGCCGTACGCCGCGACGAATTCGGGCCCGAGCACCTTGGGTCGCATCGTGTTCAGATCGAGGTGCACCCAGAGCGCGGCCGTTTCGATGTGCGCTCCCCGATCCCCCACAATCGAGGTACGCCGCTGAGCCCACCGGCTCCCCAGCCCTCCGCAGAATGTGGTGAGCGTCAGCATCTCGTTGAACACGGCCGACTGATGCACCTCAATTGCCACCCGACGCACCACCCAACTCATCGAGTCGGCGACGGCTCCGGTCGCATCGTCGTTGGCGATGTCTTGCAGCAGGCGCGCCAAGGCGTCAAATCGCAGCCGACCGCCGGGGCTGGCGTCGCCCAATCGCACCGGCCGACGCACC
>JAYTVF010000155.1:0-1977 GCA_043744155.1 Acidimicrobiia bacterium
CCAATGGCGCCTGGCGAGTACTTCGAAATCCTTGCATTCCCATCGGTAGAAGCCGTTGAGTCGTTCTGGTTCAGTCCGGTCTATGCCGAGCTCATTTCGCTGCGCCAGGGCGCCGTCGACGTGCTCGCCGCCGTCCTTCCGCCGGGCTAACAAACCGGAGCAAGATCAGCCGCGTCCATGTCCGTGGCTTTCCGCGTCCAAATAGGAGTATTTGGGCTCTTAAACGACACGAATCGGCCTACTTGGACGCGCCAAACGGCGAATTTGGACGCGACCAAGCGCTATCGGTCGCGCAGGCGATCGAGCTTGCGACGGTCCGCCTTGGTCGGTCGCCCGGTACCGCGATCACGTTGGAAGACCGGGATTCGAGCGAACCCGTCGGACGGCTCGGCGGGTGGACTGTGATCGACGAAACACCCGACGGCCACCGGCGCGCCAACCCGCTTCGTTACCAGCTGCACCACTTCGACGATGCGCTGGCGCTGCGCAATCCGGGCTTCGACGTGATCGCCCCGCTTCACCGCAGAGGCCGGTTTGGCAGAAGCTCCGTTCACCGTCACGTGTCCGCCCCGACACAGATCGGTGGCGGCGGACCGGGTGGGGGTGAGACGTACCGCCCACAACCACACGTCCACGCGTGCCGTGGCGAGCGGTGGTGTGCTCGGGTTTTTAGACGATTCCACAGGGTCGATTGTTCCACCCGGGTACGGTGAATCGGTGACCGCCGACGTCAGCGCCTTCGATCCGTCCAATAGCGACTTTCAGCAGAACCCCTACCCGGTGCTCAATGTCGTTCGGGAGGACTCTCCCATCTTCTTCAACGAACGCTCCGGGCAGTGGACGATCACCCGTTTCGAATTGGTCCACGCCCTCCTTCGGGACCGTCGGCTCGGTCGCTCGTACACCCATGTGGCGGCCCACGCCGAAATGGGACGTTGCGGGCCCGACCCGAGGTGGTCGGACTTCCAGGCCAGCGAGGAGTACTCCCTTCTCAACCTCGAACCGCCCGATCACACGCGAATAAGGGCCCTGCTGGCTAAAGTGTTCACCCCTTCGTCGGTGGCCAAGATGCGTCCCCATCTCGACGCCCTCAGTGGGCAACTTCTCACGCGCGCATACGATCTGGATCAGATCGATCTCCTGCGGGATTACGCCATGCCGTATTCGATTGACGTAATCTGCACCCTTCTCGGGGTGCCCGTTGCCGATGGGACCATGCTGCTCGCCTGGTCGCACGCCATCGTGAAGATGTACGAGTTGGCCGCGACCGATGCCCAACGGGTCAATGCCAATCAGGCCGGTCGGGATTTCATCCTCTACACCCGCGCCCTGATCGCCACCAAACGAGCATGTCCCGACGCCACCCTCGTATCCGACCTTGTCCAGGTGGAGGAGGCCGGAGACCGCCTGACCGAAGCCGAGATCATCTCCACCGTGATCGTCCTCCTGAATGCCGGCCACGAGGCCACGGTCAACGTTCACGGAAATGGTATGCGCGCATTTCTTCTTTTCCCGGACGAATGGAAACGGGTCACCACGGCCGAAGTGACCACCCGTAGTGCCATCGAGGAGATGACGCGTTGGGATGCGCCGCTCCAGCTGTTCCAACGGTTCGTTCTCGCCCCCGACGGTATAGACATCGCCGGACAACACATGGCTTTCGGCGCCGAAATTGCCATGCTCTTCGGCGCCGCCAACCGCGACCCCAGAAGGTTCCCCCACGCCGACCGGTTCGACGTGGGGCGCAACGATGCCGGCCATATTGGGTTTGGTGGTGGTATCCATTTCTGCATCGGTGCGCCGCTCGCCCGTTTGGAGCTCGAAGCATCACGCGACCATCTCGCGCAGCACACCATCGAACTGCTTGAGGAACCGACCTACGCGCCAACGTTTGTCCTCCACGGCCTCAACGCGCTCAAAGTCAGGATTCGGCCGACAAAGTAAGCAAAGTAGGGTTTATCCCCGTGCTGGCTCGGC
>JAYTVF010000156.1:0-6343 GCA_043744155.1 Acidimicrobiia bacterium
TGGACCACCCCGTCCCTGTTGCGGTGGTTTCTTCGGATCTTGGCGTACGCGGCGATGCTGGCGGTCGCTGGCGTCATCGCAACGGTGCTCCTCGTCTGGGAACAAGCCTGGAATGAACTGGTGGTGCAGCGGATCTTGTGGTGGGGTGTTGGACTGGTCGCTACAACGGCTCTGATGCAATTGCTGATTACCGCATCAGACATCGGCGGTAAGCCTCCGTGGGCCCCCTTTGGCTCGTTTGACGGGGCGCTCCAAACGAATGCGGGCGTCGCTGCGGTGGTTCGGGTGGTGGCAATCGGACTGTTCGCCCGGCTTGTCTCGAGGGCTTCGCTCTCCGAGGATCGACGTTGGTGGCAGGCGGCGGCGGCGTCTGTTTTGGTCGTGCTTGGAACATGGTCGTACGCGGGCCACTCCAAATCGATGCGTTGGGCGCTCGTCGGGATCCCGCTTGATATCGCTCACTATGCAGCGGCGGCAGCTTGGCTTGGTGGACTGGGCTTCATGGCGTTCGTGGTGTCGCGCAGATGCAGTCGAGAGCAACTGGTCGACATCATGCCCCGCTTTGGGCGACTGGCAGGTGGTGCCGTAGCTGTATTGGTGGTCACGGGCATTCTGCAGACGTTGCGGCTCGAAGGGGCTCCCTGGCAGGTGTTCGGGGTCACTCATGGTCGACTGCTGCTCGCCAAACTCGTTGTTCTCGGCGCGATGCTCAAGGTCGCCGATGTGAACCGCGGACGCGTCCTTCGCCGGTTCAACGATCCAAAGAAGGCCTCGGTGCGCGTTACCGAGATGCTCCAGCGCGCCATGGGCACCGAGTTGGTGCTCGGTGGCCTCATCGTCGCTATCACGGCTGCCATGGTCGTATCGCCACCAGCGACCGCACGTTCGAACCCAGCACCGCCGACGAGCAGTGCGGCCAAACTCGAACCAACCACGTCGCCAGCGATCACGGCTGCATCGGTTGCGACGACCACCTCCCCAACTCCCACCGCACCGCAAAAGTGCACAGTTGCAAACACGTTGCGCACCGGAGCGAGCGGCGGTGAGGTTCGCTGCCTTCAGCAAGCTCTTATCGCCGTCGGGCTGCTCTCAGGCGAACCAACCGGCACATTCGACACGCTTACGAACTCTGCCGTGCGTGTCCTCCAGAAAAACAAGGCGCTCGAAGTCGACGGGATCGTCGGCCCGATTACGGCCCGCGCACTCGGCATATCGATCTGATCTGGTCGCGGTGACCACCGTTCGACCCAGGCGTCTACTACACTATGTCGTAGTAAGAAGTACTGAACCCGATAAAGGATAGACATGCAAACTCTCCGACTGGCAACCGTCGCAACCGTGGCCGCGCTCGCGCTCGGTGCGTGCGGCGGGTCGTCTCACATGACGATGACATCTGTTTCCACCGCGGCTTCCGCCAGTTCGGCCAAAGCCGCGTCTCCTGGTGCGTTCAACGACGCTGACGTGGTGTTTGCGCAGTCGATGATTCCGCATCATGAGCAGGCCATCGAAATGGCCGACCTGGCGCTCGACCCGAAAGCTCAGGCAGCAGACAAGATCAAAGCGCTCGCGACCAGGATCAAGGCCGCCCAGGGTCCGGAGGTCAAGCAGATGACTGGCCTTCTGACCGGGTGGGGAAAGCCCGTCGCCATGGACATGAGCGGCGGACACGACATGGGTTCGATGTCGGGAATGATGTCGAGTGGGGACATGACCGCGCTCGGCAAACTCAAAGGCGCCGAGCTCGACAAGAAGTGGGCCGCCATGATGATTGCCCACCATACGGGAGCGATCGACATGGCCAAAACCGTGAAAGCTGGTGGCTCGAACGAGGAAGTCCGCAAATTGGCCGATGCCGTCATAGCGGGTCAATCCGTCGAGATCACTGAACTAAGACCACTCGCAGGTTAATCCAAGGTTTATCCGGGACTACCATCTCTTGTGGGGCAGGTTCCGCTGCTTGCGGCAGCTGAGTTGGGGATCGCTCAGGATCGAGCGAGTGGGTACGTCGGAGGAGGAGCTGGTCGGCCTAACTCGCGAGGGAGTGGGGAAGGCTCGTCGTCTGACGTGATGACAGCCGGGTCCTCGCATCGGCTGGCAGGCGCCATGTGGGTGGTGAGCCAGGTGGTGCTCCGTCGATTATCGGCATCAGGTCGGCGTCGTCGATCCTGACGAGCTCGG
This sequence comes from Acidimicrobiia bacterium, assembly GCA_043744155.1. Classification (GTDB taxonomy): domain Bacteria; phylum Actinomycetota; class Acidimicrobiia; order Acidimicrobiales; family Ilumatobacteraceae; genus JANMCE01. Next base: position 2,179 of record JAYTVF010000156.1, read on the forward strand.
CCCGTCGCAGCGCCGCCTCCGCCTCCAACCGTCCACCACCGAGGATCAGTCGAGCCGTATCAAGCGGGCGGCACCTGCCGCATCATCGAGCCCGAACCGATCGCGAGCGCCCGCGTTCGTCATTGGCGCACCGCGAACGTCGTTCAAGCACGCGTGAGGTACAACGCCCTCCGACGGTCGGACCTGCCCATGGTATAAACGTACGCGGCCCGTGGAGCAGCACGACGGTGTCGTCGCTGGCGGCGCGGAACTCCGGTGCCGGTGGGCTGCCTGCGCAAGCGGGTGGGGGGTTCGGCTGAAGGGTCCGGCTCCCCAGCCCGGATCGAGCACGCCCTCCAGGCTTTCGTTAGTGCCCTTGGCCGCACGACGAGCAGTAGTACTAGGAGCTACTGAAAAAGCTTTATCGTAGCTCATCCCCCAGGTCGCATGGCTCGAGGGATGCCTTACGCAGTGAGGTCGATAACGACTTTGCCAATCGTCGTGTTGTCCCGGATGGCGCGCTGGGCTGCATGGATCTGTTCGAGGGGGAACACGCCAGCGATCGGTGGGATGATCGTGCCACGCCGAGCCTCTTCGGCCAGACGCGCCAAGTCGGTGCGGGTATGCATCGTGGAGCCGATGATCTGGCGTTGCTCGAGATACAGGTGGCGCAGGTCGATCGACACCTCGGGGCCGGCGATCGCTCCGGCTACGGCTATCCGGCCGCGCTTGGTGAGCAAGCCCAGCCAGCGGCCGAACATAACTCCTCCGACGACGTCTGCTACGAGGTCGTACCCACCAGGTGCCTCGGACCGAAGGTGCTCGTCGAGGTCGGAGGATTCCCGATCGACAACCGCGTCAGCACCGAGTTCGATCAAGCTCGTCCGCTTGGCTGCCGTCGACAACGCAACCACACGCAGCCCGAGTGCCGAGGCGAGCTGCATCAGCGCAACGCCGACCCCACCCGAGGCGCCGGTCACAAGCACTGTCTCACCGGCCCGGGCGCGGCCGCGGCGCAACATGCCGCTTGCCGTGCCATAGGCAATCGGCAGGGATGCGAGCTGGCGATCGTCGAGCGGACTGAGGGTCACGTCGTGGAGGCGTTCGGCTGGGCACACGAGCCGTTCAGCGAATCCGCCGTCAAACTCGGAGCCCATCACCGCTACTACATCGGCATCCTCATCGGCGGACTCATATACGGCCGGGTCGACCAGCACCCGCTTGCCGATCCAATTCGCGGAGACCCCGAGCCCGACTGCCTCGACGACCCCGGCGGCGTCGGCGCCCTGGATGCGCTGCGCGCCGATCGGGACGCCAAGCCAACCGGCAGGATCGTTGCCAACGAGCGCCCGGTAGCGGCCCTCCCGTGTCCAAATGTCGGTGTTGTTGACGGCTGCTGCCGTCACCCGGACGAGTACTTCGCCCGGACCAGGCTCCGGGTCGAGTGCGTCGCCAACCACCACGAGCGACTCGGGGCCGCCGTGGCCGAGCATCCATGCTGCGCGCATGCCGAGCATTGTGTCACGTAACCGGCGATCACCACGGCGTTCGACGCGTGGTTCACGTCGGGTTGCCCGAGTAATCGAAGAACATCACAGGTGTCGCCGGTGCCACCCTGGTTTCTCGTCGGCGCGGCAGGTCGCGGCTCGACGGTCAAAGCCGTCGTGCCACGAACTGTCGGGGTTGGTCAGCTTTGGTGCCGTGGATCGTCGGCCGGATTGACGTAGTCAAGTTGGAATGGACCGATGGCATGTACCTGCACGATGGTCCGTCCCTTTACCGTGGCGAAGTGGGCGGCGTTGGCGGGAGCGGTGATGAAGCCGCCCTGACGGAGCGCTGGCAGCAGCGCCTGACGATCGAACTTATCACCGAGCCCGACGGAGAACTTGCCGGAAATGACGGTGACGTTCTCGTCCGTCGGGTGGGTGTGTGGGGGCAGGATGTAGCCGTTGGGGAGGCGGAGGCGCACCGTGAAGATCGCACCCGGAACGCTCGGGTCGCCTTGCAGAACGGCCATCTCCGCACCCGCGGGGAACACCGCTGGCGCGGGGCCAAAGATGATGTCGCTCGGGCTCTGCTCGTGGTGGTCGTGGCTGTTGTGGGTGGCTACGGCCGCAGGCGCCGCGGTTGCCGCCGCAGTGCCTGGCACCGACAACCACAGCGTTGCGCCAGCCAGTGCGAGGACGGCGACGGCAACGCTGCGGTAGCGACGAAGGGTTCCATGTCGGGTCATGATGCCTTCACGGTCTGGAGGTCCTTGACGTCTTGGGTGGTGAGGCAGTGGCCCCCGATGCCCCAGTCGCCGCTCTCGACTTCCTCGATCGCGACCCAGGTGACCTGACGCAGCGCTTCACCCTCGATGCCGACCATGGTTTCGGTGAGCTTGGTGATCATGTCCTGCTTCTGATCGGGGCTGAAAACACCCTTGATTACTTTGACGTTTACGAATGGCATTGGATGTCCTTGTCTTGTGGGTTGAACTGGTGATCAGTGTGCGCATGGCCAGTCTCCGGCGCATCCGTGCCCAGCACGGATTCGGCCCTCCGTGAAAACCACCTACACGGCAGACGGGTCTTCGTGTGGGGGTGACAGACTCAGGTCATGACAACGCCAGCTGGCGCGCCCTTGACCGCCCGGGAGGCCGAGGTACTCGGGCTTGTCAGTAGGCGCTTGAGCAATGCCGAAATCGCGGAGCAGCTCTATGTGTCGGTACGCACGGTCGAGTCACACGTATCGGCCCTCCTTCGCAAGATCGGTGCCGCCGATCGTCGTGAACTGGCGCGGGCCGCCGGAACGATGTTGCCGAGCACTCACGCGTCTGGTCCTGCTTCGAGCGAAGGCCACGTCCCTGCGTTGCGGACTCAGCTGATCGGGCGATCGGACTGCATCAGCGCCGTCGCGTCGTTGACTTCGCAGACCCGCCTCATCACTCTCATCGGTCCCGGAGGGGTAGGCAAGACCTCGATCGCGCTGTCGGTCGCTCACCGGACCGCGAGCGATTGGTCCGACGGCGTGGCCTTCGTTGACCTGATCCCGACCCGCACGGGCCTCGACGTGCTGAACGCCGTCACCCGGTCATTGCACCTTGGGAGCGAAGCAGGGCAGTCGCTCGAAGCGTTGATCGAACACCTCCGAGACTCATCGATGCTCCTGGTCTTCGACAACTGCGAACACGTCATCGACGAGGTGGCCGAGCTTCTCCACGTCGCGCTCAGTCGCACCGGAGCGTGGCATGCGCTGGCCACCAGCCGGGAGCCGCTCGGTCTTCGTGACGAACACCTCATTCCCGTGGAGACCCTCGGCGTCGAGGCTGTCGAGTTGTTCGTGCAACGGGCGCACCAGGCCGAGCCGCGAGTCGAATGGGATCCGTCTGATGCGCGCATCGTCGAGATTTGCCAACGGCTCGATGGCCTGCCCCTCGCGCTTGAACTCGCCGCGGGCCAACTCCGTCGCTGGGGCTTGGATGATCTTCGACGGCAGCTCGATCGTTCGCTCAGCCACGTGGGTCACACGGGGAGAGGGAATCCGCGGCACCAGACGATGACGGACGCGATCGGGTGGAGCTACGGACTTCTCGACGGTGCCGAGCAGCAACTGCTGCGCCATCTCGCCGTTTTTCCCGCCCAGTTCGATCGAGCGGCGGCCGCCGCTCTCGCTCCGCTGCTCGGCGACCTGGACATCGACCAGAACCTGGGCTCGCTCGTCGATAAGTCTCTGGTTGCTCACGAACCGGGCACGGGCTCATACCGACTACTCGCAACGATTCGTAGCTTCGCACAGGAACGACTGGACGAGGAGGGTGAACGCGACGCCGTGTTCGAACTGCACCGGCGATGGCAGGTGGGCATCGCGGCCGCCAACAGCCGGCTACAACGATGGCTGTCTGGCAGCCTTGCCGGTGTTCAATGCGTCGGCTCGACGCAGTTGCGGCAAGCGTTCTGGGCGAGTATCGATGGCGGGTACTTCGACGATGCCGCCGAACTGGCTGTGAGCCGCTCGTTTCTCTGGCGGCAAGCCACAGGTTGCGCGGAGGGTCACCAATGGCTCGACGCGCTTTCGCCAGGATCGGTGCGACCCGATATGTCGGCATGGTTGGCTATCATGCGCGCCGACATCGGCCAGGGTGAGGGCGACTTTGAAGCCATGGCGAGCCACGGCGACGATGCCGCCTACCTGGCTACCGAGC
>JAYTVF010000157.1:0-6341 GCA_043744155.1 Acidimicrobiia bacterium
TGAACATGGTGCGGATGTGCTCACGCTCTTGGGCTGGTTTGGAGACCAGGTCGAAGAAAACGGCAACGGTCACGGCGAACGCAGCCCCAGTCATGAGGGTGGCCAGCCAGCCGGCACCTGGCTCGCCGAGACGGCGGCCAATGAGTAGGAGAAGCAAGAAGCCCAGCAATGGGAGCGCTGGGATGAGCCAGACAAGGTTCAACATCGTGTGCGATCAGCCCTTCAGCATGGCGACATCATCAGCGGTCGCTCCCGGCTTACGCCGCAACAGGGCCACGACAATGCCGAGGCCGACAACAACTTCGGCCGCCGCCACGACCAGCACGAAGAACACCACAGTCTGGCCGCCGATGTCGCCGAGCGCACGGCTCAACGCCACAAAGGTGAGGTTTACGGCGTTCAACATCAGCTCGACGCACATGAACATGATGAGCGGATTGCGCCGTACCATGACGCCGACGGCGCCAAGAGCGAAGAGGATGGCAGCCAATCCGAGATACCAGGATGGTGTGGTGTGGAGATAGGCGAGCATCACTCGAGCCCCTCGAGATTGATCTGCTTGGGTGGGCGACGAGCCAGCATCACGGTGGCCAGCACGGCAACGACCAGCAAGATGCTGGTGGCTTCGAACGCGAAGACATGGTCGCTGAACAGCGAGAGCGCCAAGGCCTTGAGGTTGCCTTCGCCACCGACGGCCACTCCCCCGCTGGCGGCGGCACCCGTGAGTTGCACGCCGCGAACCTTGCCGCCGTGCACGAAAAACGCGGCCATCACCACGACGAGGGTGCCGATACCGAGGCCGATGGCTACCGGTCGTTGCCCGGCCAGGGGTTCGACGGCCAGCGATTCTGCCTTGTCGACGCCCATCAGCATGATGACGAACAGGAACAGCACCACGATCGCACCGGCATACACGATGATCTGCACAGCGGCCAGGAATTGGGCGTCCATTGCCAGAAAGAGAATGGCGACCCCAAAGAGCGTTAGTACCATCGACAACGCGCAATGCACCGGATGCTTTCTCACGATGACGCCCACTGCTCCGCCGAGCACCATGAGCGCGGCGGCGAAGAAGACGAAGTTCTCCATCATCAGCGGTGTCCTCCCGAACCGTTGGCGGGAGCGGCGACCGGGGCGGCCACGACCTCATCGGTCTGGTTCGGCTCCGCGGCGCGCACGCCGTAACCGAGTTCACCCGACCAGCCAACGATGCCACCGAAGGCCGCGCTGCCACCAGGCGCGGTCGCCCGCATCCAACCCGACGTCATGTCGTCGTCGCCGGGGCGCCAGTCTTCCCACGGCATGTGCTGAGGGCGGCCGTCGTCACCGACGACCAATTCGGCCTTGGTGTAAATAGCGTCCTTGCGGTTCGTGAAAGAGAACTCGAACAGCTTGGTCTCGGTGATTGCCTCGGTCGGGCACGCCTCGACGCAGAGGTCGCAGTGGATGCACCGCAGGTAGTTGATCTCGTACACGTACCCGAAGCGCTCGCCGGGCGAGGTGGGGTTCTGCGGGTCGTTGTCGGCGCCGCGCACATAGATGCACTTGGCCGGGCACACGCCAGCGCACAACTCGCAGCCGATGCACTTCTCCATGCCGTCTTCATAACGATTCAGCACATGGCGACCGTGCAAGCGCTCGGGCTTGTCGATCTTTTCGTCATGCACACCGTGCTTGCCGTATCCACCCGAGTACTCCGTGGTGACCTTTTGCTTGCGCCCGATCTGCCGAGCAGTAACGAGGAAGCCGCCTAGATAACCCATCAGTAGGCCGTCCCTTCACGTTCGCGGCGAAGAGCCGAGACTGATTGCGCCCGCCACAGCAACACAGCGCAGACGAAGAACACCACAAGATCTACCGGTAGCACGATCCACTTGTTCCAACCGTGGTTCTGCGCGATGCGTAGCGACGCGAGCAGCAGCAGCCAAGCCAGCGCGATGGGGATGAGGATCTTCCAACCGAGATCCATCAGTTGGTCGTATCGCATACGGGGCAGCGTGGCCCGGAACCAGACATACATGAACAAGAAGATGAACAGCTTTGCGAAGAACCACACGATCCCCCACGCCCACTGCGCTCCGGGCAAATTGCGCAGGAAATCGAACGGCGGCTGCGGACCGCCGAGGAACAGCGTGACGATGATGGCCGACATCGTGATGGTGTTCATGAATTCGGCCAGGAAAAACAGGGCGAAGCGAATGGAGGAGTATTCGGTGTTGAATCCACCGACGAGTTCCTGTTCGGCTTCAACCAAGTCGAACGGTGGCCGGTTCAGTTCGGCGGTGGCGGCGATAACGAAGATAACGAACGGCACGACGCCGGCGGCGATCATGTTCCACTTGAGCAGGCCGCTCTGCGCCGACACCATGCCGGTGGTCTGCAAAGTGCCCGTGACCAGGACAACAGCGGCCACGGATAGGCCGAGGGCGGCTTCGTAGCTCACCATCTGCGCCGAGGCTCGCACCGAGCCGAGCAACGGGTACTTCGAGCCCGACGCCCAGCCAGCCAGCATGATGCCGTAGACCGCGATGGACGACAGGGCCAGCACCAGCAGAATGCCGATTGGTGGATCGGCCAGTTGCAGCGTGGTCCAGTGACCAAACATCGAGATCTGGCCCGGATGAGCGGCATTCGTGAAATCACCACCGACAGGGATCGCAGTGAACACCAGGAACGCCGGAACCAGTGACAGGAAGGGCGCCAGTTTGAAGACGAACGAGTCGGCCTTGTCGGGGATCAAATCTTCTTTGAAGAAGAGCTTGATGCCGTCGGCCAGCGTCTGCAGCAAACCGAATGGGCCAGCCTTGTTGGGGCCAACCCGGTTCTGCATACCGGCGATGACTTTGCGTTCGAACCACACCATGAACATGGTGGCGACCATCAAGAACACGAAGGCCACCAGAACCTTCAGGCACACGATGAGGAAGACGGCCAGACCGACGTGGCCGGAGAGAAGCGGATCAGCAGCGAACATCACGCGGTCTCCACCGTGACGTCGGTGATGAGGGCATCAGCATCGATCAGCACACCGGCCGAGACACCAGGCTGGTTGAACGCCAGCTGGGCGACCCCCTTGGGAACACCGGCGTCAGCGACGGCGGCAACGGTGAGCGATCCCTTGGCGTTGGAGATCTTCAGCTGGGTATCGGGCCCGACACCCAGGCGGGATGCGTCGGTGACGCTGAGATGCAGCACCGCACCTGCAGCCAGCTTGGCCAGGTGCGGGCTGGTACGCAGCGCGACCCCGTCGTCGTACAGCTTGCGGGTGACGACCAACCGGAACTGGTAGCCATTCTGTGCCGGTGCGGCGGTGGCCGCGCTCGTGAAAATGCGGACCGCCTCCTCGGCGGGGGTGGCGGCAACCTGCACCGTGGCATCCTCCAACGACGCAATGCCGAGGTCACCACCGAGACGCGAAGCCAGATCGGAAGCAATCAGCCAGTCGGGTCGGGCGGTGCCGACGACATTGACCTTCTTGTTCGTTTCCAGTACGCGATGCTCGATGTTGGTGGTCGTGCCCGACTTCTCACTGAAGGCAGCGGCGGGCAGGATCACCGACGCGAAAGCCGATGACTCGGTCAAGAAGGTGTCAACGGCGACGATCGAGCCGGCACCTTTTAGCGCCCGACGGGCGAGGTCGGCATCGGGCACGTCGCTGAGCGGATCAGCTCCTAAAAGGATCAAGCAGCCGATGTGACCAGAAGCAGCCGCCTGCAGGATACCGATAGCGTCCTTGCCGCCAGATCCCGGCCGCAATCCGGCTTCGAGCGCACCGATCACGTTGCCGCGTCGCAGAGCGGGCAGCACTCGCAGGTCGGGCAACCCGGCCTGCATCTCGGCCAGCGCGTCCATCGTGAAGCGAGCCGACTCTGACAACGACGCCCGACCGACGACCGCAACGACGTTACCCTTAGCCAACTGGGTCGCTTCATCGACGAGCAGTTGGCGCACGACCGCGGCCTGCTCACCAGGCGTGTACCGCACGCTCTTGTACGTATACCGGGTCAAACCTGTGTCGGTAGCGGAGATTTCGATCAGGCGAATCTTGCCTTTTTCTGATGCGCCGCGCAGACGCAGATACAGAACGGGCAGCTCTTCTTTCAGATCGGGTCCGAGCAGGATCACCGTCGTGGCCGAGCAGGCGTCATTGATCGATGCCCGAGCGGTCTGTAGCAATTCGTAGGGCAAGCCGTCACCCATTTGGGCATCGACGTGCGGGGTACCGATCACTCGCTTGGCCAGACGGCTCCAGGCCAGCGCGTCTTCATTGGTGAGGCGAGCGCCACCGAGCACAGCAACCGACGTGGGTCCCCCTGCGGCAATGGCGGCCGAAATCGCCGCCGACGCCTTGGTGAGCGCGTCATCCCACGACGTGGTGACGTAACCGTCGCCCTGGCCGATGACGGGCTCGGCGAGGCGGTCCTCAGAGTTCAGCGACTCGAACGAGAACCGTCCCTTGTCGCACAGCCACCCGTGATTGATCCCATCGTCGTCGAAGCCCTGGTAGCGCAGCAGGTTGTCTCGACTCGATTGCACCACGATCTGGCAGCCGACCGAGCATCCGGTGCAGGTCGACATGGCCTGGTCGAGATCCCACGGGCGGGCCTTGAAGCGGTAGGGCGTGGCAGTCAGCGCACCGACCGGACAGATCTGAACGGTGTTACCGCTGAAGTACGACGAGAAGGGCAGATCGGGGAACGTCTGGATCTGGGTGTTGTTGCCGCGGTGGGTGAAGCTGATCAGCGGATCACCGGCTACTTCGTCGGCGAAGCGGGTGCAGCGATCGCACAGGATGCAACGCTCACGGTCGAGGTAGACCAGGTCGCTGATCGCGATCGGCTTCTCGTAATGGCGCTTTTCTTCCACATAGCGGCTTTCGCCGGGGCCGTGACTGAAGGCCTGATCTTGCAACGGGCATTCGCCGCCCTTGTCGCAGACCGGGCAGTCGAGCGGATGATTCGCGAGCAGCAGTTCGATAATGCCCTCCTGCACACCCTTGGTCATGTCGGATTCGGTACGCACCTTCATGCCGGGCGACACCGTCACCATGCAGGTCGGCGTGAGTGCCGGGCCCCGACCCGTATCTACTTCACAGACGCACATGCGGCACATACCGACCGAACTCATGCGATCGTGGTAGCAGAACCGCGGAATGTACACATCCGCGTTCTCGGCCGCCTTGATGATCAGATCACCCTTGCGTGCCATGACCTCACGACCATTGATCGAGATCACCACCACATTGGGGTCCACCGGAACTTCGACAGCCGCGGGCAGAGAAGCAGCAGTATCGGTCATCAGTGCGAACCCCCGCCAGCGCGGGCAACACTGTCTGAGCCAACCAAGTCTGAGCGTGGCGCGATCGGGAGCGATCCGACCGAGGCGTTCACCGGGATTCTCTTACGTTTCACGATCTTGGCTTCGAACTCTTCTCGGAACAGGGTCAGCGCGGAGTGCACCGGCGCGTAGGCCGATGGCCCCACGAAGCAGATGGTGGTCATCTTGTAGGGGAACGGCACCGCGCTCAGCCCGAGGGCGCTCGATGACGCGTGTGGGAACGAGCCGGGACAGATGGTTTCGCCGACCTCATAGAGTTGCTCGAGATCGCCTTCGGTACCTTGACCAGCCACGATGCGGCTCATGATGCGTTCAAGCCAGGTGCCACCTTCGCGGCATGGCACGCACTTACCGCACGATTCGTGCGCGTAGAATCGGGTGAGCGTGAGGGCGGCCTTGGGGATGTCGGTGGTGGAATCCATCACCATTACGGCACCGGAACCGAGCATGGAGCCGGCGGCACCGACCAACTTGGCTTCGAAGGGAAGATCAAGCTGCTCAGGGGTAAACCACGGGGCCGACCCGCCGCCGGGCACGAATGCTTTCAGTTCGTTGTCGTTGCGGATACCACCGCAGAACTCGTCGTTGTAGAGCAGATCGCGAAACGTGGTGGTTCCGTTGATGATCTCGTACACGCCGGGGCGCTTCACGTGACCCGAGACCGCCACCATACGGGTGCCGGGCGAGGTGGCGGTACCAATGGCGGAGTAGGCGGCCACACCGTTGACCGAGAGCCATGGCAGGTTGGCCAGGGTCTCGACGTTGTTCACGACGGTGGGTTTTCCATACAGGCCAATGGCAGCCGGAAAGTAGGGGGGCTTGAGGCGCGGCATGCCTCGGTTACCTTCGAGCGACTCGATAAGCGCGGTTTCCTCACCGACGACATAAGCACCCGCGCCCCAGTGCAGAATGATGTCTACGGAGAAGTTGGTACCGAGGATATTCTTGCCGATGTAGCCAGCGCCGTAGGCCTCATTCAACGCCTGAGCGACTCGCTCCTGCGC
>JAYTVF010000158.1:0-6341 GCA_043744155.1 Acidimicrobiia bacterium
ACGCCCCGAGCGATCAGCATCGAACCAAGTCGACCGCCCTCAATTGTCTGAAGTGCGATGGCCCGCACCAATTCGTCCTCGTCGAGGGCGCCGTGTTCCAGCAGAATGACGCCAAGCTGACGTGACGGTACGAGGGAGCTGCCAAGGGGAGTGACCACCTCGGTAGTGGGGACCGACACGGTCTCGCTGGGGCGCCGTCGCTTCATCACGCTGCGTGCCTACGCGTAGTGCTGATTGCCATCTCTGCCCACTCTCGTTGCCAATAGTGCTGCAAACTTGGCTGATGAGCAGGCGGTACTCAAGCGATTTCACCGAAATGATTCCGATGCATCACCTTGCAACGAGAAATGTCGCCGAAAGGACCGCAAGAGTAGCTACTCTGCGGCGATCTCACCCGAGGCGGCGATCATGACCGCTGCCGAGGTGCGGCCACTTGAGCTGCCCTTGGCTTCCATGGCACGCACGATATCCATTCCTTGGGTGACTTTTCCGAACACCACGTGCTTGCCGTCGAGCCACGAGGTGATCACTGTCGTGATGAAGAACTGCGACCCGTTGGTGTTCGGACCGGAGTTCGCCATCGACAGCAAACCGGGCTCTGTGTGCTTCAACGTGAAGTTCTCGTCGGCGAACTTGTTGCCGTAGATCGACTTGCCACCGGTGCCGTTGTGATTAGTGAAGTCGCCGCCCTGGCACATGAAGTCGGTAATGATGCGGTGAAATCCAGAGCCCGCAAAGCCGAAGCCTTCCGAGCCGGTGCACAGGGCCAAGAAGTTGGCCGCCGTCTTGGGCACGACGTCGGCGAACAGCTCGAAGACGATGCGTCCAGCGGGCGCGCCGCCGATGGTGATGTCGAAGAAAACAGAGGGGTTGCTCATGGGCCGCAGAGGTTACCAGCGCCGAACCCGACCCTTTGCGCCGATCGGGGCAGATCAAGCCAGCAGCCGCAACCGCCTGCGACCCGACGGCCGCGGCCGTAAGGCGATCGGTGCTCGGGCCGTAAGGCGATCAGTCCGCTGTCTGGCGATCAGCCCGCTGTCGGGGCAGCTGGTATGGCAACATCTTGGGCGTGACGACGTACTCCAAAGCCCCCGACATGTTGATCGATCCCGACAAGCGCTACACGGCCACGATGGAGACATCGATTGGAACCATGGTGATCGCCCTCGATCCGATCAAGGCTCCCAAGACGGTGAACAACTTCGTGTTCCTCGCCCGCGCTGGGTACTACGACGGTGTGATTTTCCACCGTATTATTCGCGGCTTCATGTGCCAGGGCGGCGATCCGACCGGCACCGGCCGTGGCGGGCCGGGCTACTCCTTCGCCGACGAGTTGCCCAAGCGCGGTCAGTATGAGATCGGGTCGTTGGCCATGGCCAACGCCGGGCCGAACACCAACGGCTCACAATTCTTTATCGTCAGCGGATCGAGTGGCGTGGGTTTGCCCCCCTCGTATTCCTTGTTCGGCAAGGTAATCAAAGGTCTTGAAGTGGTCGATGCCATGCAGAACGTGCCGACCGGTGGCGGCGACAAGCCCAAGACCGACGTCGTCATCAGTGGCATCACCATCGTCGAGGCCGACTGATCGCATCTCGCCCGGCGTGGCGGGATCCGCCGTGGGTCGGTCTGGCTCAGGCAGCGACGGCCAGAGTCGTGCTGTCTGGCTGATGGCCGTTCGCCGTCGGGTCGTCAGCCGTCATAGCCTGAAGAATTCTGTGGCGGAAACTGCTGCTTCTGGCCGGGCTATCGGCAACCTTTGGCGTGATCGAGTAGTCCCACCTGCCGGCGGACCGATGGGCTGATTGGTCCTGTCACGACAAACTCGGCGTATCAGTACTTTGCGGCCGATGGCTTCGTGGCGAGGCGCCGCTTACAACGGCGCGAGGGTGATCGGCACGAGGGCTACCCGTCGAAAGACCACGACCAACACTCCGGCCAGCAACGCAATGGCGCCGCCGATGAGCGCCATGCGGGGGTAGCCGGTGGTGCCGACCAGCAACCCGGCGCTGATCGCAGCGAGGGCAGAGGCGACGTAGGTGATCATGTCGGTGACCCCTTGCAGCTTGGGTCGCTCATGGGCGGTGACCGCTTCGGTGACCAGTGCGCTCCCGGCAACGAAATTGCCGTTCCAGCCCAGGCCGAGGAAGAACAGAGCGGTAATCATCGCCCCGTGGCTGACCGGATTGGCCGCCGCCGCCAGCAGCGCGCCGGTCACCATGATGAAGCATGATCCGACGATGACGGGGATGCGACCGACCCGGTCGCACAGCCAACCGGTGATCGGCGAGGGTGCGAACATGCCAAAGACGTGGCCTGACAGGACCGTTCCCACGCCGGCAACGCTGTATCCGTGGTCACGCAGATGCACGTTGGTGACCGACATGATGGCCACCATGACAACTTGATTGGTCATGAGGGTGATGACTGGCAGTTGCACCGATTGGCGTCGCAGCAATTTCAGAACGTCGACCGGTTCGGCGTGTTCGGCTGCGGTGCGCGGTGGTGCCATCGACCGGGCGATGTCGAGAGGATCTGGGCGCAGCAGCACCAACAAGACGACGGCAGCGATACCGAAGGCCAAGGCGCTCAGTGCGAACGCTCCGCCCCATTGGTTGTGACCGAGCCAGCTGAATCGCTTGCCAGCCGGAGCCGCCAATTGCGGGCCGAGCACCACCCCGATGGTGGAAGCCCACACGACGAGGCCAACGGTGCGGGCCCGACGTTGGGCAGTCGCCACGTCGGCGGCGGCGAACCGGCTCTGCTGGTTCGAGGTATTTCCCACGCCGAAGAGCACCATGGCCAGCATGAACAGCGGATAACTCGACCGGCTGGCAGCTATCACTGCCACGACGCCGCCGATCGCACCGATGCTGTAACCGAGCGCAAGCCCGACCCGTCGGCCGGACCGCTGCACATGACGCGCCAGTGTGAGCGCGCCGATCGCCGTGCCGATCGATGCCGCCGCGTTGGCGGTGCCGACCCACTTCTTACCGTGCAACATATCCTGCACGATGAGGCTGCCGACCGTCAGGCCGACCAACTGCCCGAGGCCGCCGAGCGCCGTCGTTCCCATCAAAGTTCCGATAATCCGACGGTGCATTTGCGGCACGTTAGCGGTTCACCAGTGCTTCGCCCTTGCATTGGGCGTCGTCGGGTTCTTCCTGGTACCGATCGTCGGATTACCCCTGGGTTTCGTTCTTGGCCGCGCCGGACCGAACCGTCGCTCTGGCCCGGGCGCACGTTCGACTGGGGCCGTGGCGCGCACCGGCGCACGTTCGACTGGGGCCGTGGCGCTACCGTGAAGAGTCGTGGAGAAGATTTCGGCGTCGGCGGCTCGTCGCATCGCGTTGGGGGCTCAGGGCTTCGGGGTTGCTCGCCCGTCCGGCATTGTCGACAAGCGCCATGGCCGCAAGCTGTTCGACCGGATGGGTGTGATCCAGGTCGACTCGGTAAACGTGCTGGTGCGCAGCCAGGAACTGCCCGTGTTCGCTCGGCTCGGCGCGCATCCTCGAAACCTCCTGCCGTCGATGATCGCGTCGAATGAGCTTTTCGAATACTGGGCTCACGAAGCCAGCCTGGTGCCCGTCGGGATGCACCACCTCTTTCGGTTCCGCATGGCCCATGCCGCCGACGGCGCCACTTACTCGCAGCTGGCCAAACTTGGTCGAGAGCAGGGGCCTTATATCGACTCAGTTGAGGCCGAACTGGCGGCGCGCGGGCCGCTCGCTGCCGGCGAGCTGAGTGACTCATCACGTGCAACGAAGAAGGGTCCGTGGTGGGATTGGACCAAGGGTAAGATGGCGCTTGAGTACCTGTTCTGGTGCGGGCGCATTACGTCCCGACGACGGCCGCACAATTTCGAACGTGAATACGCGCTACCTCATGAGTTCATCCCTGCCGCCGAATTGGCCCGTCCGAGCCTTCCGGAGGACCTGGCCCGTAAAGAACTGTTGGTCCTGGCCGCTCGTCATCACGGCGTCGGTACCTTGCGCGATCTCGCCGATTACTACCGGCAGAAGCCGACCAGGGTCCGCGAGTTGATGGTTGAATTGGTGGAGGAAGGCCGACTGATACCAGCGACCGTGCAGGGCTGGAAAGACCCGGCCTATCTGCACCCTGAGGCGAAGATCCCTCGTCGGATACAAGCGGCCGCCCTGCTGTCTCCGTTTGATCCGGTGGTGTGGGAGCGTTCTCGCGCCGAGCGTCTCTTCGACTTCCGCTATCGAATTGAGATCTATACCCCGCAACACAAACGAGTGTACGGCTACTACGTGCTGCCGTTCCTGCTCGGGGACCGCATCGTCGCTCGGGTCGATTTGAAGGCCGATCGGCAGGCTGGCGCCCTTTTGGCGCACGGGGCATTCAGCGAAGCGGCCCATGATCCGTTCGCCACAGCCGAGGCGCTCGCCGATGAGCTGTTGTCGATGGCCCGGTGGCTGTCTCTCGAACGAGTGCTTGTCGGCAAGAACGGCGATCTAGCCACCCTGCTAGCCGAAATACTGGCTCGCCGCTGAACCTGCATGTTCGGGCCATCCACCGTTCGGGCCGTCCACCGTTCGGGCCGTCCACCGTTCGGCGCCGGCTGACGGCGTGGCTCCGGCTGACGGCGTGGCTCCGGGCGAATGTGTCGAGCAGGGGTTTACTCATAGGGGTCGGGGGTGGTCGACATCTTCACGACTCTGCGGACCGACAGGGTGGCCCGCAGTGCCTCCGTCGAGTCGGGGGCGACCTCGGTCGGCTTCCAGACCCCGTCCATGGTGAGCCAGGTGTCGTCGGGCCATTGGCCGGCGTCACCCGAGAGCATGACTTGGATGGGGTAGGCGTCGGCGGCACAGCAGGCGATCTTGAAGCGGGTGAGGAAGAAGCCACCGGGGGCTGAGGCGTCATGAGCGACGAAGCCGACCAGTCGCACCGGCACGCCCTGCAGGCTCTCCTTGCTGTCATAGAGCCCCCGCTCCGAGAAGTCGGTAAGCGTTAGTTCGACGCGACCGTCGATCCGCGCCGGCAGGGCATCGAAAAGCACATTCTGTGCCTGGGCCAGGCGGGTGGTCTTTACTGCCTGGCGGCGGGCGGCATACGCGCCCAGTGACGTCGGCTCGACGAGGAGCAGCACGGCTAACGGCAACGCCAACAACCATCCAACCCTGGGGCCTTTCCCCGCCGCATGGGTATGTCCGGCATGTTCGTGGTCGGAAGGCTCAGCGTGGTGAGTGTAAGGCGGACGCCATGCTCGAACGAGGGTAGTGAGACCAAGGATGACCAGTAAGAGTGCGGCGAGTAGCAGTGGGATTTTCATCCCGGGGCGGATGAAACGCAGGTACTGGCGGCTCAAAACCAGCCGGACACCCATTGCCCCAAGGGCAGTGAGCAGCCCGCCTTGGGCGTCCTCACCGAGAGAGAAACGGTGCCTCACAACAGCACCGCACCGACGACGAGCGCGGTGGCGATAGCGACGACGAAGGTCAGAGGTGCGAACCATGCCGCGAATCGCCGGCCGAATACGCCGGCTTGCATGGCGATGAGCTTCAGGTCGACACCGGGTCCGACGACCAGGAATACGAGGCGGGCGGTCAGGCTGAACTGGCTGAGGCCCGACGCGACGAAGGCATCAGCCTCCGAGCAGATCGAGAGTAGGACGGCCAGCACCGCCATGGTCATCACCGCGCTCACGCCGTGGCCCGCAACGGTATCCAAGATGCTGCGGGGCACCAGCACCTGGATGGCTGCCGCGAAGGCTGCGCCCACGATCAGGTATCCGCCCGCATGCAGCAGATCGTGTACCGAGGCGGCCCGAAACCGCTCCCATCGGCCGCCGACCACGGGTAGTTTCTTCAAGGCTCGTTCGAGTAGGGCGGTGTTTCCGAAGGCCAGCCATAGCCATCCCATGGCGATCGAGGTGATCATCGACGCCACGAAGCGGGCCATCCACATATGCGGAGCGTTTGGAAAGGCTACGGCGGTGGACACGAGCACCACCGGGTTCACGGCCGGCGCCGCGAGCAAAAAGGTGAGCGCCGCCGCCGGTGGCACGCCGTTGCCGATGAGCCGGCCAGCGATTGGCACCGCCCCACACTCGCAGCCCGGAAGCGCTATACCGCAAAGACCTGCGACCGGAACGGCCAGGGCGGTTCGCTTGGGGAGCAAGCGATTGAGGGAGTTCTCTGAGAGCAGCGCGGCGATAGCTCCCGAGAGTGCTACCCCGAGAGCGAGGAAGGGCAGCGCCTGCACGCTGATGGCGACGAAGATGGTCGACCAGGTGCGCAGCGCCCGGTTTTCGAGCACACCGGAGAACAGGGGGCGCAGCAATACGCTGAGCACCAGGATGGCCGCCACGATCGAAA
>JAYTVF010000159.1:0-24335 GCA_043744155.1 Acidimicrobiia bacterium
CGATCGATACCGTCGAGGTGATCGAGGGTCTTCAACAGCACGTCGACCACCGATTGATAGAGGGTGGCCTGCTCTTTGGTGAGGCTGGCGTAGGCCACCTGCTCGAGCTTGGGCGGTAACTCGGGCACCAGGGACCGATCGGCTTTGGATCGGCGCAACATGAACGGTTGTACCATCTTGCGCAGCTCGTCGGTGCGCTCCACATCCCGATGCCGTTCGATCGGTACCGCGAAATGCTGGCGAAACTTGGAGACATTGCCGAGCAGGCCAGGGTTGACCAGATCGCACACCGCCCACAGCTCGGAAAGGCGATTCTCAACGGGAGTGCCTGTGAGGGCAACCTTCTGGCGGGCCGGGATCTTACGCAAAGCCCGCGCTGCGGTCGTCCCGGGGTTCTTTACATGCTGCGCCTCATCGGCCACCAAGCGGTCCCAACGAATGGCCGACAGTGCCGCCGCATCGCGAGTGGCGGTGGCATAGGTGGTGACGACGAGGTCAAAGCCGCGCACCGCCTCGGCCAGTTCTTCACCCTTGGGTCGGCCCGGGCCATGCAACACCAGAACGTTCAGCTCAGGAGTGAAGCGCGCCGATTCGGTCTCCCAATTGCGCACCACCGACAACGGGCAGATCACGAGTGTCGGCCAGATCTTGGTCGGAATCGTCGCCGACACCACGGCCGACCCTGCTCCGGCGGCGGCCGCCGCCGACCCTGCTCCCGCGGCTGCCGCCGCCGACCCTGCTCCCGCGGCGGCCGCCGCCGACCCTGCTCCGGCGGCTGACCCTGCTCGCGTTGCTGGCGGCGCAGTCGACACCACTGAGGAATCGCCCGCATCATGGCTGACCGGCTGATGCGCGCGTTCGTGGGCCAACAGGGCCAGCAGCTGTGCGGTCTTGCCGAGGCCCATGTCGTCGGCAAGGCAGCCACCCAGGCCCAACCGGTTCAGGAACGCAAGCCAGCCCAACCCGCGCTGCTGGTAGGGCCGAAGCTGGCCGACGAAGCCGGGAGGCTCGGGTAGGGGTGAGATGCGGTCGTCGGGTAGGCCGGCCAGCAGTTCATCCACCCAACCCTCGCCCGCCACATCCAGCTCGGCATCGGCACCGACCTGAACGACCTCGATGGCGCTCAGCGTGGTGCGTTCGCGCTTCACCCGGGTGAGCACCGTCAGCACATGACTGATGTGATCGGGGTCGAATCGCACCCACTTGTTCCGCAGGTAGACCAGCTCGTGTTTCGCGGCGGCAAGTCGGCTGAGTTCTTCCTGGGTGAGCTTTTCGCCGTCCAACGCCACCTGCCAGTCCACCGTCACGAGCGACGCCACATCGAGGCCCCCCGGCGTCACCGCAGCGTCGGTGGCTTTGGCATGACCTTGCACCTTGGCCCTCGGGGCTTTGGTCCACCAGCCCGGAAGCAGCACCCGCACCTTGGCCAATTCCAGGCGGGCCGCGTCGGAGCGTAGGAAGGTGATGATGTCGCCCAGCGGCAGCGCCGCTGACGTGGCATGGTCATCGGCTAAGGACGCAGAGAGCGACGGAGCGGCCCGGACGATCCGGCGCTTGGCCAGGGCCACGGCTCGTTCCATCTGCACGTCGGTGAGACCCAGCAATTGAGCCTTGCGTGAGTCGGCGAGCGCGTCGGCAGCCGAAATCTGCAGGCTGGGATCGTGGACCGGAGACAGCACGATCTCGATCAGCCACGGCAATTCCTCGGGGTCGAGGTCGGCCAGTTCGTGGCCCTCACCGATATCGAGATCGTTCGGTTCCACTACCCGCAGCATCACCGTGAGGTCGGAAACAGCCGATTTCCCCACGCCTGGTGCCGTCCATCGGGCGACCGAAATGGCCAGACCCTGCAGCGCGGCGTGTTCGGCCGGTGAGCGGGCGCCCACGCTCGAATCACGCGATGCCAATGCGCCCAGGAACCGTCGGGCGATGATGTCAGCAGCGTCGCGACTGGCGGGCGCGGGGTCGGCTATCGGGGTGTCGGCCAGCGCCACACGCACCGCGTCGTCGGTGAAGGCCGAAGTAACCATGGTGGTGAGCTGCCACGATTCCAGCGCGGGGTGCAGGGCACCGACTACAGCGGGCATCGTGCGGGCCAGGTCGGCCAGACGTCCGCCGATCTGATCGTTGACGACCGGTTGCCAACTGGCGATGCCGTGACCGTGGGCATCCACCGACATCGTCGGCAGCACCAGCCCGGAGCGCGACACGTCCTGGCTGAGCCGGGCCGCACGGGCGAACCACGCCAACGACGGGCTGAGGCTGCGCCAAGGCACCCAGGCTCGCTGCAGGAACGCCTCGGTGGCGTCGGGAATCTCGACTCGTAGCGAGTGCACTTCGACGGGCGGTCGGCGCCCGGGAACGGCCAGGGGCAGCACGGTGGAGGCCTGACCGTCGATCCCGATGAACAATGTCGATGCGAAGGATTCGACCGTTTTGCGGTCCAGCACCCGTCCCCGCCAGCCAAAGACGACCAGCCCGTCATCCCATACGGCGTGCAACACGTCCTACAACCTATCGGGCCTTCGTGCGATCCGTTCAGCCCGTCGCCGCACCGACCGAGCGACCCCGCTGATCCCGGCAGGGAAATCATGCCGCACGCCGGGCGATGCGTTCCGCAGTCCGGATCGCCAAATCGGTGTCCTTGCGCCAGCCGGTAGGCTGGATGCATGATCGCAATGGAACAGATGTTCGGGCATCCGTACCATATGACGCTCGACGAGTATTGGGAGTGGCAAGACACCCAGGACCTTCGTCATGAGTTCGTTGGCGGCGTCGTCTACGCCATGACGGGTGGCTCCCGCCCGCATGCGCGGCTTTCGATGAGGATCGGAGCGTTGCTTGACGCTGCGTCCCGCCAGCAAGGGTGCGAGGCATTCGTGGCCGATCTGGCTCTTCTCGTTGTAGCGACGGGAAGCGTGTTCTACCCAGATGTGATGGTCACCTGTAGCGGGGAGAACAGCCGCTTTGAGACGAGTCCCTGCCTTATTGTGGAGGTTTTGTCACCGTCGACTCAGGGCATCGACCGCACGGTGAAGCTCGGGCAGTACTCAAGCATCCCGGCATTGAGGAACTATCTGATGGTGAGTTCGGACCCAGATGAGCCATTCGTCGTACGCCATCGTCGTGCCGGCGACCTTTGGGTACACACACTCCACGGACCGGACGACCAGCTCACCCTCGATTGCCCCGACGTCACCTTCCAGGTGGCCGACCTATACCAGTAGTCACCGTCGCCGAACATGTGAGCGGGTGAGGCATGTGGTGCCAATCTGGCTCACATGTTCAGCCGGGTGATGGACCAAGCAGGTAGCGGCCTGCTCCACTCAGACTCACTCGCCGCCGCCGCCGCCGCCGCCGCCGCCGCTGTCGCCCGTGCCGCCGCTGTCGCCCGTGCCGGCCGAATCGGAACCACCCAGCGCGCCCGAGTCGCTGGCATTCGACGAATCGCCAGCACCCGAGTCTGCTGTAGCCGAGTCGGCGGCAGTTGGCGTGCCATCGCCGGACGAATCGGTTGCGCTTGGCGAGTCGCTATTGACCGATGAGTCAACCCCGCTTGTCGCCTCGGTGGTATCAGTCGTGCCAACCGCGTCGGCGGTGTCGTTCGGTGCGGCTTCGGTGGCTGGCCCAGCAGAGTTATCGGATTCGGGGTCGTCCGCCTGGCTGGATGGCGAGTCAGCGTTGTCCGAGGCTTCCGCATTAACCGACGCGGTGTCGGTTTGCGCGTCGGTTGGGGCGTCGGCCGATCCATCCGCTTGGGTGTCGGTTTGCGCGTCGGTCGATGGGGTTGCGGCGACGTCGGTGGTTTCGGTCGTGGGGGATTCCGACGGCGTGGTTTCGTCGCCGGGCTCGCTGGGCTCGCTGGTGTCGGTGGTCCCGCTGGTCGAAGCAGTGCCCGTTGCGTCGGTCGCCTGCGTTTCGGTGGTTCCTTCGTCGGCGGTTTCGGCCACCGACCCGGCTGTCTCTGGAGAGCCGGTGTCGGCTTCTTCCTCCTCGGCGACAGCGGTCCCGGTCGCTGTCGCGGTATCGGTCGTCGGGTCTTCAGCCGGCACCTCGGTGGCGAGGTCGTAGGGGGCGTCGATGAGTTCGGCCTGCAGCTCAGCGATGATCTCCTTGGTCAGTTCCTCGATCTGCTCCGGCGTCAGCTCGGTCTTCTTGCCTTTCTGGGCATCCATCTCCTTTTTCGCCTTGTCCACGGCGTCGTTCCACAAGTTCTGGATGATGTTCGGGCTCCAGTCAGGCTTGGCTTCACGGTCGGTGACACCCGGAGTAGGGGTGACCGGATCAAGTCCGGCATGGGCTGTACCGCCGGTCCCGACTGCCCCGGCGAAGGCACCGATACCGGTGAGCCCAACGACCGTGACGACACGACGAAGGTGACGGCTTTGAAGGATGTTGTGGATTCGATTGGCTGAGGTCATGGGTTCATCCTGAAGACATCCGCCGACTATCAGTAGCGGGGGACGACCCACCAGGAGATACCTCCCCCTTCCAGCGCGCGGCGAAGCGGGCCGCCACGAAGGCGACCCGCTGCGAACTGGATTGCGGCGAACCCAGCAAAAGGCGGTGCTATCGCTTGATGTTGCCGAGGCCGGCGTGGGCTCCCCAGATGGTGCCGTCGGACGCCCTGGCCAGATCGAGTACGAATGGCCAGGCCAGACCTTCATTGGCCGCGGTCCATGTACGGCCGTCGTCCGTTGAGGTCATGGCACCGTTCGATCCAGCTTGCCAGCCGCCGTGGTAGGTGGCCGAGGAGCTGCCGGTCCACAGTTTGCCGGTTGGCTCGACCAGAACCGCGCGGATGAACTGATCGGCCTTCACTCGCACGAACGAGGTGCCGCCGTTGTCCGAACGGTAGAGGCCGTCGCCGAACTTCGTGACCCAGATTCGGTTGGCGTTGCGAGGATCAACCGCCACGTCGGACACGCCCTTGTACCAGTCAAGCCACCACGCCTTGGCCCACGGATCGCCCTCGAGCGTCGTGCCGCCCACCTTGGTCCAGGTGCCGGCGGCACCGTCGGCGGTTGACCGGAAGAGCCCGGCGCCCCCGCCGGCGAAGACCACGCCATTACCGACCGCCCACGTGAACTCGCAGTCCGACGTGCCCGCCATTTGGCAGCCATTGACCCACGCCCAATTCCAGCCGTCGTTGGTGCTGCGGTAGACCGAGCCATCGGCCACCACGAACATCACCCGCGCGGTGGTTGGGGAACCGGGCATGATCGATAGTCCGCCGACATAGGTTGCCCGGGGCAGTTCCCAGTCCGAGATCATCCACGAGCCGGTTTCGCCGGCCTTATCCGACCGCACCAAACGAGCTGCGTTGCCCGACTTATCCGCGGTCATCGCCGCCCAAACTGTGTCTCGTCGGGTCGGGTCGGCCGCCATGGAGTACACGTCGCCGCCGTTGTTTTCCTCCCATTCGCTGAGGCGAACCGAGCCGAGCCAGGTCTGGTTGCAGTTCTTCCACGAGCCGCCCGCGTCATCGGACCGTTGGCAGCCGATGTCCCAGTTGTAGGAGTAGATGCGCTTGGGATCGGCCGGGCTTGGTGCCACGCCGAACGGCACGATGTTGTCGAGCCCGGTCGAATGGAAGCCGCCGCCGGCGACCTGCGAGCCCATCGCCGAGCGGAAGGTCTTGCCGCCGTCGGTCGACGCGAACGCCCACTGCGTCGTCACCCAGATGGCAACGTTCGGGTCGGTGTCGCTAAACCCGATGGTCTGCAGCAAGCCCTGGAAGCTCTCCGCATACGACCAATCCCATCCCGGCCAATGCTTGGCCCAATTTTTCAGCGACCCGAATTGACTGAACGATGCGCCAGAGTTCGTGGATTGCCACACACCGCCGGCAGCATCGTTGGCATCATGGGCCGTCACCTCGACGAGGCGGATTCGGGCGGCGTTCGTCTTGTCCAGCCAGATCGCTCCGCTGCGACCGGTCGAGACCCGGGTCCACGTCCAACCGGCGTTCTCGGAGCGATACAGGGCACCGCCAGAGCCGACGCCGGTCGTCAGCCACACCCGGTTCGGGGAGGTGAGGTCATACCGGACGTCGTAGACCTCGCCGGCGTTCGGGTCGACGCGGCTGAAGTTCCGACCCTGGTTGTTCGAGAGATAGACCCGGCTCGGAATCGGTTGATTCTCCGGCCAGCGGCCCTCGGCCGAGACCACCATGATCGCCTTCGGGTCGGCCGGATGCACCCGGATCGCTGTGATCCGCAAATCCTGAGGCAGGTCGGTGGCGATCTGCTCCCAGTTCGCCCCGCCGTTCGGGCTGCGCCACACCTGCGGCTTCAGCTGATTCCAATCCGCCTGGGCGACGGCGTATACGACGTTGGGATCGCTGGTCATTGCAATGGCCGCGATGTATTTTGCCCACAACGTTTTGGTCACCTTGGTCCGAGCCGTGTTGGTGATGAATAGGCCATCGTCCGTGCCGAGAAACAGCCGCCCGTCGGCATGAAACGCCTGCGCCGAGACGTGTGTTTGGGGCAAACCGACGGCCGACCCGATGGCTGACCACGCTCCGCCCTTGGTGGTGCTGACGTACGAGCCGGAAAGGTCGCTACCTACGGCCCATGCTCCGCTTGCCGAAACAACCGGCGAGTTGAGTGCGCCACCACCCCCAGCGTTCGAAGCGGTCCACGCAGGCGCAGTCACGGCGTGTGATGAGGTAGCAAGGATGAGTGGCGCCATCGCAGCGATGGCCAACACGGAAACAAGGCGTCGGATCATGCCTGTCACGGTAGGGAACGGCCGACGTGCGTTGTAGGGGGAGCCACCTCCCTGTCCTCAGGCGGTGGTGAACTCGGCGCCTTGGGAGAGGAGCTTGGTGCCGTCGGTCGCCCACGCGGTCACCCACCAGACGCCACCGGTTGGAAACGTGACGCCGGGCCCCCGACTGCACGTGCCAGCACCACTCTCGCAGCCCGCTTCACCAGGGCTCATGTAGAGATTGATCTTGCCGGCGACGAACGGATTGCCTGTCTGATTCGCCCAGATCAGATAGCCGGTCGCGCCGGGAACGGCGGTCCATCGAAACGTTGGCGCTGCTCCACCGACCGCGCCGATCGGGCTGAGCTCTGTTGGCGGATTCGGCGTTGGCGGATCGGTCACGGGAGGGGAGGCCGTCGTCGCCGGTGCGGTGCTCACCGGTGCGGTCGTCGTGCCTGCGGGAGTGGCGGTGGTCGCTGGTGTGGTGCTCACCGGTGCGGTCGTCGCTGGTCCGGTGGTCGCTGGTGCCGTGATCGGCGCGGCGGGGGTGGGCGGCCGCGCAGTAGTCTTCGCGGCCGCTCCGGTGTTCGCTGGTGCAGCATCCGCGGTTGCTGGCGGGTCGGCCAGGGCCTGCGCGGTTACGATGATGGGGACCGTCGTCACAGCCGAGGTTGTTGATACCGGTGTGGTCGAGGTCGTCGCAACAGTCGTCCCTATCGAAGTCGTTGCTGGTGCCAGTGTTGTCGGCGCGGCCGGCGAACTCAACGCTGCGGCGCTCAGGACCGTTGGCGAGGTGGTGCCGAACGCGGCTGGATGGTTGGTTTGCCCCATGGCTCGGGCCGCTCCGGCAACACCGACAAGGCCGAGCAGGGCGACGGCAGCTACCTTGCGGCGTCGCGTCGCCCCGGTCCGAGACGTCATCCGAGTTTGCGGTCGCGCCACAGCGCCTTCCGCACGTGTTACTACGCGGGCAGTGCCGTCGCCGGAGATACCGGAGATACCGGAAATACCGCGCAGCATGGTGGCCGACCGCCAGCGTCGGTCGGCAATGGGGTCCAGGCAGGTCTCGATGATTTCGCCGACCGAAAGTCCAGCGTCGGTCTGGTAGAGCCGAGCCGGAATGGTCAGATCGAGCAGTTCGGCCGCCGAGCGGACGCCAGACTGGGTATAGGGGTGAACCCCGAGCGCGGCTTCATACAGCGTGATACCCAGCGCCCACATGTCATCGCTTCGCCGCGTGGTGAGCGGCTCACCTGGCCGGTAATTAACCAGTTGAGCAGCCATTTCCGGTGACATATACGGCCGGTTGTAGGCTCGCAGCGCCGCAACGGTGCCGTCGTCGTCGCCGAGGCCAAAGTGGGTGGCGGCGCCGAGGTCGGTCAGCTTCCAGTGTCCGTCGGCCCACAAGATGTTTGCCGGTTTCACGTCGGAGTGAATGGTGTTTCGTTCGTGGAGCGAGGCCAGCGCCTCGGTCATATCGTGCACCAATTGCCGTAGATCGTCGCTGGAAAGCGGCCCCTTCGACAGTCGATCACGCAAGCTGTGCTCGCCCAGTTCGTACACCAGGCCAACCTGCTCGCCCACCTCGGTCGGCGGGTAGATTCGGGCAATATATGGGCAGTCCCAGAACGTACGGGCGTGACGATACTCGTTCAATACATCGGCTCGTCGCTCGCCGTTGAGTGTCGGGAAAATCTTGAGCGCCGCCAGGGTCGGCATATCGTCTCGTTCGAACTCCGAGACATAGCGTGCCCGGTAGACGACCGCCGAGGTGCCGATGCCGGCAATGGCAACCATCTCCCAGGGACCGAACCGCTCGCCCGGCTGCAGCGGAGTCATTGCTCTCCTTCGTCGTATGCGGTGTCGAGATACACGAGGTCATCTCGGGTCACGAGCCGCGTTTCGATAGCTCGACGCACCGCTTCGGACCGCATCTGCTCTCGTGAGTTCGGCGTGAGGCCAACCCAACGGTAAATCGTCGGCAGGAACCGCTTGTCGATGTCGTCCGGCGATTTCAGCCAGGTTTGGCCGTGCGCTTTCAGGATCTGCATGACCCGGCGGCTGGTCGGAAGATCATGCTCCGGCGGTACCTGCAGCAGCGGCTCGCACAAGGCGAGGAGTACCAAATACCAACGGTACGGACGGCCGGTGCGGGCATCGAAGACTTCGGGCAACGCCACTGCCACAGTTCCTTCGTCCATCTCGGTGGTTGCCGCTTTCGCAAGTACGCGGGCTTCACCGGCTCGAAGTCGGTTCTCCGCCCAAGATCCCGCCCACCGCGGCGCACCCGCCGCGCTCACACGCAGTGTGTGTTGCTGAAAGCCGGGGCCTCCTTGAACCACGACGGCGCTTGCACTGAACGGCACCGGCACTGGTCCTGCCGCTGGGGCAATGTGCAGCCGAGAGGGCGTTTCGGCATCCAACACCAGCAGCGGCCCGCTGGCCGAAAGGTTGATCATCGTCCAAAGGCCGTCCGCTCGGGCCGTGACCTGCCCGTGGCGAGCGCTCACCGCCCGGTCGGTCGAGATCTGGCCTGGCCCGTGTGCCCGCCCGAAAACAAACGACTCTCCTACTGCGAGGAGTTGCGTCGGCCCACCGCCCACCGTTATTGCCACGCACCCATCCGCGTTTGTTAACTCCACCTCAATATCTTCGCATCCTCTGGCTCGGCGCCGAAATATGTGAGCGGGGATGGCATCTGGTGCCAATCTGGCTCACATGCCCGGAAAACAAGCGGTGACTGGCTAGAGTGCGTTGTACTTCCTCCTGCTCGCGTGGCGCTTGGAGGAACACACATGGCGGCCCTCAATCCGACCATTCTCGCCTTGTTTGGGCGGCAGTACGGCGTAGCGTCCCGCTGTCAGTTGCTGACCCATGGCATGTCGGAGCACCAGATCACCCATCTCGTGACCCGTAAGGTCATCCGTCGGGTCTACGTGGGCGTGTACGGCTTGGCCGGCAGCCCGGCGACGTTCGAGGGGGACTGCTTGGCGGTTTCTATAGTCGATCCGTCGACGGTGCTATCGCATCAGACCGCAGGCCGGCTGTGGGGTCTGCGGCAAATGGGCCACAGCCGTCTCCACGTCACCACTAGCACTGGTCGCAACCCGTTCTCAGATCCCCGGATTCGCGTTCATCGATCATGCGTGCTGGACAAAAAACATGCCTCCACACGTGCTGACGGCATCCGATTGACGAGCGCGGCGCGAACGGTGTTCGACTTGTCGGGCGTGCTGGGCGTCGAACGCCTCGAGTCAGCCGTCGAGCATGCCCTGCGGTTGGGCTTAGTGACCGTCAGCGAGTTGCACGAAGTCGGCGGGGCAATGGCTGCACGAGGTCGCGCCGGGTCGGGCCGATTCACTGCCCTACTCGCGAGTCGTCCGACTGGGCAGCGACCGGTCGATAGCAACCATGAGCTCGTGCTCGCGAGGGCGCTGGTGAAGGCCGGACTTCCCGCTCCCGTGCGGCAGTTCGCCATTACCCTCCCGAACGGAATCACCATTCACCCCGACCTGGCTTGGCCCGAAGTCCGCCTGGCCGTGGAATTCGACCACGCCACGTGGCACTCCGGCGTTGGCGTCTCGATGGATGACCGTTCTCGAGATCGCGGGTTGCGTGCCTTGTCTTGGGACATCGAGCGCGTGAGTGATCGGGAACTACGTGACCGTCGCCCGTACGTCGTTCGGGAGATCGTGCTGATGTATCACCGGCGCTTGAACGTGTGAGCGGGTTTGGCATCTCGTGCCAATCAGCCTCACACGTTCCGGCCGGCGGCGGCGAGGGCGATGCGGCGGAGGTATTGGCCGTAGCTGGATTTGCCTAGGGCTTCGGCGAGGGCCGAAAGCTGGTCGGTGGTGATCCAGCGCTGCTCGAAGGCGATCTCCTCGATGCAGGCGATCTGCACGCCTTGGCGGTGTTCCAGCACCTGCACGAACGTTGCCGCTTCCAGCAGCGAGTCGTGGGTGCCGGTATCCAGCCAGGCCATACCGCGGCCGAGCTTTTGCAGATGGGCCTTGCCGGCCTGCACGTAATGCCGGTTCACATCGGTGATTTCCAGCTCGCCTCGCGGCGAAGGCGCGAGGGCAGCCGCGATGGACACCACCTCGTTGTCGTAGAAGTACAACCCGGTGACGGCCATGTCGCTTTTGGGAAGCGGCGGCTTTTCCTCGATCGACAAGATGCGCAAGTCGGCGTCGACCTCGGCCACGCCGTAGCGCTCGGGGTCGGACACTTTGTAGCCGAACAAGGCGCAGCCGCCGTGGTCGGCAATGTCGTGCACCGTGGCCCGTAGAATCTTGTGCAGACCCTCGCCGTGGAAGATGTTGTCTCCTAGCACCAGGCACACATCGTCGGTGCCGATGAAGTCGCGCCCGATGATGAACGCTTCGGCTAGGCCGTTGGGCGCCTCCTGTTCGGCGTAGGAGAACCGCATGCCGATATCGGCCCCGGTACCGAACAGTCGTTCGAACAATGGCAGATCGTGCGGGGTGGAGATGATCAGTACCTCCCGAATGCCGGCCAACATCAGCACCGACAGTGGGTAGTAGATCATCGGTTTGTCATACACCGGCAGTAACTGTTTCGAAACCGAACGGGTCACCGGATGGAGCCGGGTACCGCTTCCTCCCGCAAGGATGATGCCTTTCATTCGCCGGCCACCGGCTGTGCAGCGAGAGGCGGAACGGCGAGCGGTGACACCGGGTTGCTGGCCAGCGCTTCGCCACGCTCGATGGCTTCGAGCAGGTGCAGCGAGATGTCGGCCACCTTCACCTCGGTCTCTTCCTTGCCGGCAGCTTTCACGCCGTCGTCCATCATGATGTAGCAGAACGGGCAGGCCGTTGCGACGCGCGAGGCACCGGTGGAAATGGCTTCAAGCGCACGCTCATCGTTCACCTTGGTACCGACGTTCTCTTCCATCCACATGCGCGCACCGCCCGCGCCGCAGCACATGCCCTTGGTGCCGTTGCGGGGCATCTCTACGATCTCGATGCCCTTCAGGTTGCCGATTACCCGGCGAGGGGCGGTGTAAACGTCGTTGTGGCGACCGAGGTAGCAGCTGTCGTGGTAGACGATGCGTTCCTCAAGCGTGGCGTTGGCGACGTCGAGGGTGCCGTTGGCAATGAGTTGTTCCAGGAATTGGCTGTGGTGGATGACCTCATAGTTGCCCCCAAACTGCGGATACTCGTTCTTGATGGTGTTGAAGCAGTGCGGGCACTGGGTGATGATCTTGCGAACCCCCATACCGTTCATCATCTCGATGTTGGGCATGGCGAGCATTTGGAACAGGTACTCGTTGCCAGAGCGGCGGGCTGAGTCACCGGTGCACATTTCCGACGGGCCGAGGATGGCCACGTCGACACCGGCTCGCTGCATCAGCTTGGCCATGGCCTGGGTGACCTTCTTGTTCTTGTCGTCGAAGCTGCCTGCGCACCCGACCCAGTACAGGTACTCGGTGGTGATGGGCTGGCCCGGGTCGACGACTTGTACCTCGGGGAAGTCTCTGGCCCAGTCGGCGCGCTCGCCCTGGCTCATGCCCCACGGGTTGCCCTGGTTCTCCATGCCGCGAAAGGCCGTACCGAGTTCTGACGGGAAGTCGGATTCCATCAGCGTGAGATAGCGGCGCATGTCGAGGATCTTGTCGAGGATCTCGATGTTCACCGGGCAGATTTCATCGCAGGCCCGACATGATGTGCAGGCCCAGATTTCTTCGGCCGAGATCAGCTCGAACAGCGAACTGGTAGCGACCTTGGCGTATCCGCTGATTGGCGGCGACACGTGAGCGTGGGCGGCAGAACCGGCCATGACCGCGCCGGTCTTCAACACGATCTCTCGAGGGTCGAGCAGCTTGCCGGTCGCATGGGCGGGGCAGACCGATGTACAACGTCCGCACATGGTGCAGGCATCGGTGTCGAGCAGTTGCTTCCAGGTGAAATCTTCCACCACCGACGCGCCGAACGTCTCCAACTCGGTCTCGGTCAGGTTCGGCATGGCCTTCATGGCACCCTTGGGGCGCTCTCGGTCTTTCAGGTACATGTTCATCGGGGAGGTGAACATGTGGCGCAACATGGTGATGGGCAACATGATCAAGAAGGCGAAAAAGCACACCACGTGCAAAATCCAGAAGCCCTGATGCCAGCCCTGCAGCGTGGCCGAACCGACATTGCGCACCGTCTGGGCCAGGGGATAGCCGATGAAGCTCCACTTTTCGAAGCTCATGTCCTTACCGTCGGCGTGCTGCTCGGCGATGCGAAACATCTCGGCCCCGAATCCGGAAAGACCGAGCAGTAGGAACACCCCAAGGCCCATGGCATGCTCGGGCCGTGACTTGATGCGAATGCGGTAGGGCCGCTGGATGTAGCGGCGAACCAATGCCCACATGATGCCGGCCAGGAAGGCCAGCCCGCCCACATCGCCGATAAGCGCAAAGCCCTGATACGTGCCACCGTGCAGGAATTTTCCGGCGGTGGGCATCTGGTGATCGATCTCGGAAACGGTGGTAACGCCGAGAAGAATCAGAAAGCCGAAGTACATCAGCGAATGCATGACGCCGGCCGCCGGATCACGCAGCAGCGTCCTCATGTAGGCACCGGCGCGAAAGTCGGCCATGCGCCGTTTCACATTCTTTGGCGTCGTCGTGCGATTGTCCGGTCCGCCGCGCTCCCAGTTGCGGACACGGTTGGCAAACATGACCGCGCCGTACACCAGCAGAACGGGAGTCACCAGGTAGAAGGCCAACTGAATTGGGCCGGGAATGCCTGCGAACGTCTCACGCGACTGCTCGGAGGGGTCGTGCCACTTGGTTACGAGCGGCACGATGCCCGACACCAAGGTGAACAGACCGAAGGCGGCGCCGAACCCGATGACGAGTTGGTACGGCTTGATCTTGGTTGGGCCCGACGAAGCGGACGCTGGAGCGTGGGAATCAGCACTCATAACAGGCCAAAAACTACTCGGCCTCGGCCTCTTGCACGGTATCTGACTGGTTACCGCCCGCTATCGGCCAGCGGGTGTCGGCGATGGTCAGCCGAACATGGTGCGGTCGAGGTCTCGGATGCGGCTGGCGAGGGCGGCGAGCAGTTTGCGCGACAGGGAGGGCACGTCGGCCAAGACACCAGCGAAGTTGCGCTGGTCGATGACCAGCAGGGTGCTCTCGGAGTTTGTGGTTACCGTGGCGGTGCGAGGACCGTGATCAAGCAGGGACAGTTCGCCAATCATGGCCCCGGGGCCGACAATGGTGATCTTCTTCCCATTGCGCTTGACGATGGCCGACCCTGACAACAGCACGAACGCTTCGCGGCCAGTGCCACCCTGATCGCACAGCATATGTCCCTCGGGAACGGTGATTTCGTCACCGGCCTTGGCGATCTTCTCCAATTCTTTGGTGGAGCAACTGCTGAACAGCGGAACGTTACGCAGATGCTCTAGGTATTCTTTTTTGTTGGCCACAAACGGCAATTGTATGCGGGCAACGATGCGCATGGCGCGCTTGGTCTGAAGGGTCACATCGCTTTGGAATCGGGCGCTCTGGAGATGGTGAGCTTCGGAGCCGCCGAGGTCGGTTGGCTACGCCGAAACACTGAGAACACCAGTTTGGCCACGACCTGTTCGATAGTGGCCATCATGATGATGAGGTCGAGCGAGATCGACCAGTTGTCGACATAGAACAGGTCGAGTCGGCGGTACGCGGCAAAGGACGGATTGTCGCGTGCTTCCACCTGCCACAGACCGGTGATGCCCGGCAGAACCTTGGTGCGATTCAGCAACATGTCATCGAAATTGGCCACCTCTGAAGGCAGCGCCGGACGGGGGCCGACCAGGCTCATCTCACCCTTGAGCACGTTCATGAGCTGTGGTAGCTCATCCAGGCTCGAGTTGCGCAAAAAATGGCCCATCTTGGTGATTCGCGGGTCTTTGTCCATCTTGAAGAGCGGGCCGCTGCGTTCGTTGTCAGCGCGAAGGGCAGCCAGGCGAGCTTCGGCGTCGATCACCATGGTGCGAAACTTCAGCACCTTGAAATGGCAACCGTCCTGGCCGACTCGCACCTGGCGGAAATAGATCGGGCCGCCATCTTGCATTTTGATGATGGCCGAAATCAGACCGAAGAGGGGGGCGGCCAGCACGATGCCGACGGCGGACAAGACGACATCAAGGGTGCGTTTGGCCAGATCTTGACCACGGGCCAGCACCGGCGACTCGATGTAATAGAACGGTTCGTAGGCGATCGGGGTGGCCCTCATCCGACGGAAATCGGTTCCTTTCACGCCGTTCGAGAGCTGAATGTGTACCTTTTGGGCCTGAAGTGAGCGAACAAGGTCACTGAGATCGTCGCTGTCGACCGCGCTAGTAGCGATAATCACACCGCTGGCTCGCCGACCGCGGAGCGCATCCATGGTGTCTTCGGGGCTGCCGCACCACAGGTGACCGATACCGTTTTCGACCGCCCGGTCGCGGTTGCCGATGACGCCGACGACTCGGAAGCCCGCCTCGGGGTGGTCTTCGAGCACGTCGAGGATCTCGCCAGCTTCCGGACCGGCCCCGATGATCAGGATGTCGCGCAGGAAGCGGCCGTCACGACGACTGGCGGTCAGCCACGCCCGGTACGCACCTCGGCCGAGGAACATCAGCACCATGGTAAGACCCATGCCGAGCACGATGTCGCGCTGTTGGAAACGGATGCCCATCAGGCTGCGGCCGACGTAGTTGACGCAACCGAGCAGGAACACCGACCGGCTTACTCGGGAGAGTTCGACGGATCGGATGGTCGAGATTCGCGCCAGGTACAGATCATGAGCGTTGAGTAGCCAAAGCCCGGCAAACACCGAGCCAACCACGATGGAGGCGTTGCCCCAGAACGGACGTTGGGTGCCGTGAACCAATGCGGCGAAAAACCAGGCACCGGTGAGCGACACGGTGTCGAACGCGACGAGGAGGGCCCGAAGCTTGTTCCAACGGGCAGGAGCCGGACGGCGGAGGGGGATTACCGACAGGGGGGAGTCGGTATTCTCGGGTTCGGCCGAGATGTGATCAGCCAAGCTCATGGTGTGTTTCTTTCGACCCTTGTTTGTGGAGGTTTCCCTCGCTTGCGGTCAAGCTAAAGAATGGACCGCAAACGAGCAAGGGTCAAATGGACTGCTTCGTGTGGTCGTCGGCCACACTCCATGAAAATATTGATGCTATCTTGACTGTTGCGCAACCGCGGCTGCAGCCTCGGCAGCTACTGCTGCATCGCCTAGGTATGCCGCATCTCGTAGGGTGAGATCGTCGTCGAACACGTACCGGCGAGGGAAGCCGGTTGGGATGTTCAACTCGGCGATGTCGGCATCACTGACCCCTTCCAGATGCTTCCACAGCGCCCGCAGTGAGTTGCCATGGGCAGCCACTAGCACCGTCAGGCCAGCGCGCAACTGGGGCACAATCGTGTCGTGCCAGTAGGGCAGGACGCGGGCCACGACGTCACGCAGGCACTCCGACGCGGGAAGCACATCGGGCGGCAGCAGGCGATAGCGTTGGTCGTGGCTGGGATGTTCCGGCGAAGAAACATCAACCGGGGGCGGCGGCACGTCGTAGCTGCGACGCCACAGATTGGTCTGCTCGGCCCCGTGCATCTCCACGGTTTGCTTCTTATTGAGCCCCTGCAGGGCGCCGTAGTGACGCTCATTCAAGCGCCAGGACCGTTGCACGGGCAGCCACGGCTGACCGAGGGAAGCTAAGGCCAGATTGGCCGTGACGACGGCGCGAGTCTGCAGCGAGGTGTGTCCGACATCGAAGCAGAGGCCCGCCTCACGCATGGCCACGCCCGCCGCGATGGCCTGACACTCGCCCTCGGCCGTCAGGCTGACGTCATGCCAACCCGTGAAGCGATTTTCCTGATTCCACGTGCTTTCTCCGTGGCGGACGATGACAAGTGTCGAAGGCATTCCCGAGATAGTGGCAGACGGGCCCGCTCGTCGTCATTTGCCCGACGCGGGCGGAGGAGGCGGCACGCGGGTGCTGGCCGCAGCCAGGTGGAGTGACGGATCGGACGGCACCACGACCACGCCCGCCTTCTCAAGCGAGTCGATTCGGTGCTTGGCCAGGCCCTTTGGCCCAATCGATTGCTCTAGTCCTTCCCAATGGCGCATCGAAATCTCGTGGAGACGCACCAAACTCTCGGGCTCGACCTCGCCGAGCACGATGCCTTTGAGATCGATCTGGGCGCTTTTGAGCAGTGGAGCGGCCTTCAGCACGATGAGGGCTCGCAACTCTTCGCGTTCGGTGGTTGCCGCTTCGATAGCGCGCATCGATCCGACGGCGTCACGCACCGCTTGTTCGAGAATAGGCCGCGCCCGATCCTTCATCTTGTCTGAGCTGCCCATCCGCTGCAGGCTGAGCCGATACTTCGCGTCGTCGGTCGCCGAGACTTCGGGCGACTCGGCCACTGTGTCGGCCAGGTTTAGCGCCAAGGTGAGTTTCTCTTCGGCCTCTTTTACCTTGACCGTCGCGTCTGCTTCTTCGGCCTGTGGCGCGATCAGTAGCGCCCGTCGGGCCGTGAGCAGGGCGGCGTCTGCCTTATCGGCCGCCGCCTTTTCGGAGCCGGCTTCGATGCCGTCGGGCAGTAGCCAAAACGATGCGGCGAGGCTGACCTTGACGGTGACGCCGTCGCGCGAGAGTGCCTCGATCGGTGACCCCTTCTCGCCGGAAAAGGCGATCGAGTGTCCAGCGGCACCCAGTTTGTCGACCTTGTTGTGCCGGGCGATCAGGTAGTGGCCCGGCCCCTTCCACGTCTCGGTGACCAGGCCCCGCTTCTTCAGGAAGCCGTACTCGCCGCCCAGGGTGCCGGTCTCGAAGTAGAGCGTGGCCAGGAAGGGAAACACCGCAAAGCCCACGACGGCGGGGATGAAGAGACGGTTGGCCCACAGTGTGCCGTCAACCACGGCCAACAGCAGGCCATAGGTGAGCCCAGTGCGAAAATCGTGGCGATCGATAAACTTCCATGTGGCTTTACAGAGGTCATACGCCACGCGCTCCACTAGCGCGAGGAACAGGCCGCTGAAGGCGACCACACTGCCAATGAGAATGAAACGAGCCAGGTTTGTTGTCATAAAAGGCCGCCTTTCCCTCAAGCCGAAGTACGGAATTTCTTCTGAGTTCTGTCGAACATATGACATTCGTCAAGTCGGGGCAATGGGGATTTTGACTTGAGTGTCATGCACTCAACTTTCTTGTCGACGACGTTGCAATACGCATGTCGGCCCTCATAGCCTGTTCCGTGCAGTAACCGCACTACGGCCAGGGAGGCCCAACACATGCCCAAAGCAGTCGGTATCGATCTCGGTACAACCAACTCTGTCGTCTCCGTTTTGGAAGCTGGCGAGCCCGTCGTCATTCCGAACGCCGAAGGCGGCCGCACCACCCCGTCGATTGTCGCGTTCGCCCGCAACGGCGAAGTGCTCGTCGGCGAGGTCGCCAAACGACAGGCGATCACCAACCCCGATCGCACCTTCCGCTCCATCAAGCGCCACATGGGAACGAACTGGACTCATGACATCGATGGCAAGAAGTACACCCCTCAAGAGATCTCGGCTCGCACGCTCATGAAGCTCAAGCGCGATGCCGAGGCCTATCTGGGCGACACCGTCACGCAGGCTGTCATCACGGTGCCCGCATACTTTGACGATGCCCAGCGCACCGCCACCAAGGAAGCCGGCCAGATCGCCGGCCTCGAAGTACTTCGTATCATCAACGAGCCGACCGCAGCTGCTCTGGCGTACGGCCTTGACCGTGGCGAGCACGACGAGACCGTGTTGGTCTTCGACCTCGGCGGCGGCACATTCGACGTGTCAGTGCTCGAAATCGGCGACGGCGTCTTTGAAGTGAAGTCGACCAACGGTGATACCCATCTCGGCGGCGACGACTGGGATCAGCGCGTCATCGACTGGCTCGTCGGCCAGTTCAAGGCGGCCCATGGCGTCGACCTGGCCGCCGACAAGATGGCCGCGCAGCGTTTGAAGGAAGCCGCCGAGAAGGCCAAAATCGAGCTCTCCCAGGTGCAATCCACCCAGATCAATCTGCCATTCATCACCGCCACCGCATCGGGCCCGCTGCATATGGATGAGCAGCTCACCCGCGCCAAGTTCCAGGAAATGACCGCTGATCTCATCGAGCGGTGCAAGATTCCGTTCGAGAAGGCCCTCGCCGACGCTGGTGTCTCCAAGGGCGCGCTGGCCCACGTGATCCTCGTCGGCGGCTCCACCCGTATGCCCGCCGTACAAGATTTGGTGGTTGGCCTGACGGGCAAGGAGCCCAACAAGACGGTGAACCCCGACGAGGTTGTGGCCGTCGGTGCTGCGGTGCAGGCCGGCGTGCTGCGTGGCGATGTCAAAGATGTGCTGCTGCTCGACGTCACTCCGTTGTCGCTCGGTATCGAGACCCGTGGAGGCGTGATGACCAAACTCATCGAGCGCAACACCACCATCCCCACCCGCAAGAGTGAGGTGTTCACCACCGCCGAAGACATGCAGCCCTCGGTTGAGATCCATGTACTGCAGGGTGAGCGCGAGATGGCGAGCTATAACAAGACGCTCGGCAAGTTCCAGCTCGTCGACCTGCCGCCCGCCCCGCGTGGCATCCCGCAGATCGAAGTCACCTTCGACATCGATGCCAACGGCATCGTCAGTGTTTCGGCCAAAGACCGCGCCACCAACAAGGAGCAGTCGATCACCATCAGCGGCCAGTCGACCCTTTCCAAAGACGACATCGCCAAGATGGTGAAGGACGCCGAAGCCCACGCAGACGATGACAAGCGCCGCCGTGAAGAGGCCGAGACCCGCAACAACGCAGACTCGCTGGTCTACCAGACCGAAAAGGTGCTGCGCGATCAGGGAGACAAGGTGTCGGCCGACGAAAAGGCTGCGGTTGATGCCCCTCTGGCCGACTTGAAGGCAGCACTGGGCGGCAACGACCAGGACGCCATCAAGACCGCGACCGAAAAGCTCATGGCCGCCAGCCAGAGCTTTAGCCAGAAGTTGTACGAGAATGCCGCCCGCGATGCCGGTGCGGCTGGTACATCTGCCTCTGGCCAGTCGGCACCGTCGGATGACGACATCGTTGACGCCGAGATCGTGGACGACGACAAGTGAGCGACCCCGACATGGCGAACCCATCTGATCCAATGGACGACGAGTTCGCTCAGCTCGTTGCCGACGACGCGGCCGCAACGGGTTCGTCGTCGGCTGCGTCGCCCACAAATTCGGCCTCGGTCGACGCTGCGGCGCCAGCCGATCCGGCGACCGGGATAGAAAATGACCTGGTGGCGTTGTCGGCCGAGCGTGATCAGTTCAAGGACATTGCCCTGCGGCTGCAGGCCGATTTCGAGAACTATCGAAAGCGCATCGTGAGTCAGCAGGCCGATGACGTCGATCGTGCCACCGGCCGCCTGGTCGATGGTTTACTGCCCGTGCTCGATGCCTGCGAGGCCGCGTTCGCTCACGGCACCGTTGGCGTTGAGCCGATCTGGTCTGCGCTGCTCGGCACCTTGCAGAAGCACGGTCTCGAAGTGATGGATCTCGACGGCAAGCCTTTCAACCCGGCCGATGCCGATGCGGTGGTGCACGAGGCTGCGGACGAAGCCGACGCTGAACCTGTGGTGGCCGATGTGTTGCGCACCGGCTACCGGTGGAAGGGCCGTGTGCTTCGGGCCGCCATGGTGAAGGTCAAGGGTTGATCGATGGCTCCTCAGCGCGAATGGTACGAGAAGGACTACTACAAGACCCTGGGTGTGGCCGACAAGGCCGATGCCAAGGAGATCACCAAGGCGTACCGCAAACTCGCGCGCGAACTGCATCCCGACGCCAACCCGGGTAACGCCAAGGCGGAGGAAAAGTTCAAGGAGCTCTCGGCTGCCTACGACGTTCTGGGCGACGACTCAAAACGCAAGGAATACGACGAGGTTCGCCGTCTCGGTCCAATGGGGAATCCCTACGGGAACGGTGGCGGCGGGCCGGGTGCTGGGGGATACAATTTCAACGTCGGCACCGACGGCATGGGCGACTTACTCGGCGGGCTTTTCAACCGTCAACGCCGTCCTGGCGCAGGCGGCAGTAGTCGCGGCGTCGGCCCCCAGCGGGGGGAGGATTTGGCGGCGTCGATCACGCTCGACTTCGCCGACGCCGCGCACGGGGTCACAACCACACTGCATCTCACCTCTGATGCCACATGTTCGACCTGCCACGGCGGCGGGGCCGCACCCGGATCCCAGCCCCGCATGTGCACCGTGTGCAACGGACGCGGTGTCACCGACGACAACCAAGGCTTTTTCTCGTTCTCGTCGCCCTGCGTGGTGTGTCAGGGCAAAGGGGCCGTTATCGACAACCCGTGCCCGACCTGCCGCGGTACGGGGGTGGAACGACGACCTCGCGAGGTGGCTGTGCGCATTCCCGCGGGAGTATCCGACAGTGCCACCATCCGCCTAAAAGGCCGTGGCGGTCCGGGTCGAAACGGTGGACCGGCCGGCGATCTGCTGGTCGAGTGCCATGTAAACCCGCACCGATTGTTCACCCGTGATGGGCTGAATCTGCTGTTGCGGGTGCCCATCACCTATCCCGAAGCGGTC
Source organism: Acidimicrobiia bacterium (assembly GCA_043744155.1). Taxonomy (GTDB): domain Bacteria; phylum Actinomycetota; class Acidimicrobiia; order Acidimicrobiales; family Ilumatobacteraceae; genus JANMCE01. Next base: position 21,305 of record JAYTVF010000159.1, read on the forward strand.
GCTGGCGCAGAGATTTTCGTGCCGACCCTTGACGGTCAGCGGGTGAAACTTCGCCTGAAAGCCGGTACTCAGCCCGGAAGCAAGCAGCGCCTAAAGGGCAAGGGCATCGTGACGCCCCGCGCCACCGGTGACCTGATTGTGGTTTTCGACATTGCCGTACCCGCTCGTCCGACGCCACAAGAGATCGAGGCCGCCGAGGCCATGCGCTCTGGAATGACTGGCGACCCGCGATCGCATCTCGAGGAGCCGTGATGTCAACGCCACATTCCGTTCGCGCCGTCTATGTCATCTCCGTCGCTGCGGAGTTGGCGGGCGTGCATCCTCAGACGCTGCGCATTTATGAACGCAAGGGATTGTTGGAGCCTGCGCGCACCACCGGAGGCAATCGCCGGTATTCCGACGCCGATCTCCATCGCCTGCATCGCATTCACGAGCTGACCGAGGAAGGGATGAATTTGGCTGGCGTGGCTCGCATTCTCGAGTTGGAGAGCAGGGTGGTCGCCCTACAGGCCGAGGTGCATGAGCTGCGCGATCACGCCCGGATGGCGGAGGAGATCGCGGCCCGACGACAACGCCGAGATTTGGTGCCGCTGCATCAAGCGGTCGCTATATTCGGCCAGATTCCTTCCATTCTTCGTCGGGACTGACTTCTCGTGGCCCCGCTGGCTCCGAGTGGTCCAACCGCCACCGTCATCGCCGACGGGATCCGCTCGAGGATCCATCGGGGTGATCTGGGGCCAGGCGATCGCCTGCTCGCCGAGCGGGACCTGGCTGAACAGCTCGGCGTGGGTCGGCTTCGCCTTCGCGAGGCCCTCGCAGTGTTGGAGACCGAGGGCTACGTCGTGGCCCGTCGCGGTGCGGCCGGCGGACGGTTCGTGACCGAATTGCAGGCGCCCTATGGCAACTGGATCGAACAGATGCGACGCGATCTCAACGAGTTGAATGACATCGTCGACTATCGCCTCGCGGTCGAATGTGAGGTGGCCCGATTGGCCGCATCAAGGCGCACAAAGGCCGATCTCACCGCGTTACGTGCGGCTATCCGGGCGCTCGATCGTGCCACAACACCGAGGGCCTATCGCGCTGCTGACCTGGCCTTTCACGGCGCGCTTGCTGCGGCGGCCCGCAGTCCCCGGCTGGCAGCGGCGGTCGATCAGGCCCGCGGTGACCTCTTCTCTCCGGCCGACGAGCTGTGGTTCGACGGTCGCTCCGACGACAGCGCTCGGGATCATCGGGCCATTGCCGACGCCTGCGAAGCGCGAGATTCCGAGGCTGCCGCCGCCGTGATGGCCCGCCATATCAACCAGACGAGATCGGAGATCCAAGCCCTGTTGAGCGGAAAGGTTTCCAGTTGAACCATAAAAGGTTCTCCTGTAAACCTTAGGACATGATCCTCACAGCCACTGCGCCGGTCACGTACGACATCACACCGTTCACCGTCACAGTGCCAGCATCTATCGAACTGGACGAGGCATTCGTGCACGAGGCATCGACGGCCATTGCCATGTTTCCGACGGTTGTCGCCGAAGCACTCGATCGGCTGGTTTGCGGACGAGAGCCGTCGGGTGCGGTGTTGTTGCGCGGGCTTCCGATCGGCGAGTTGCCGCCAACTCCATCGTCGCCGGATTCCGTCGTCAGAAAGGACCTCACTTCGGAATTCGTGTTGATGGCCATCGCTCGTCGTCTCGGTGAACCAGTCGGCTACGCGCCCGAACACGGTGGCCGCATCGTGCAGAACATCGTGCCCGTTCGATCTGCCGCCGCCCGCCAGGTGAGTACGTCTTCAGGTATCTCGCTCGATTTTCATACCGAAACAGCCTTTCATCCGCATAAGCCTCGCTACCTGCTACTGCTCTGCCTGCGGGGTGATCCGGCGGCGACCACGACCCTCTGCTCGGTTGATGATGCGCTCGCATTGTTGGATGACGAGACGATCGCGGACCTTTTCACCCCCCGCTTTCGCACCCGGCCCGATGCCTCGTTCCTTACCGGTGCCGACGCCATCGGCGAGTTCGGTCCGCCCCGTCCCATTCTCGAAATGGCTTCCGTTCGCGGGTTGGCTGGGGTCGGTGGGGTGGCTGGGGTCGACGGCGCCGGTGGGGTTGGTGGCGCAGGTGGGGTCGACGGGTTGGCTGGGGTCGACGGCGCCGGACCCGGTCGAACGAGGTTGACGTTCGACGCCGATCTGATGATGGGGATCGACCCGGTCGCCGAGGTGGCGCTGGCAGCGCTTCGCAAAGCGGTGTGGCTGGCCCATGTTGGGGTGATCCTTCAGGCGGGCGATCTGCTGGTCATCGACAATCTCGCCGCCGTCCACGGACGCAGCCCATTCGAAGCCCGATATGACGGGACCGACCGTTGGCTACAGCGTACCTTTGTGGTCCCCGAGCTCACATCGAGTGCGGCCGATCGAGTCGGCAGGGTCATCACTACGGCTTTTCACTAAGGCTTGCAACGCAAGCGAACCCACACGTACCGCCACAGCTGGCAGTTCGACCCGTAGAGCGATTGCATCCACCACCTCAACCTCAACTCGCTCCGCGCGAATGAACCGACGCCACCTGATCGGCAAGAACACTGGTGCGAACTGTTGAGATCATCGGCTTTATCCATGGCTTTATCCCTCGCAACGAACTCGATACGTAGATCTCAACTATCCAGAGATCGAGGGGGGAGTACGCCACGATCGAGGCTGGCCCTCGAGTTCTCGGAAGCTGACTGCGGGGTTGCCTAGATAAATATGAAATGTTGACCGCATCTTGCATGTATAGGTATACGAACGTATGTACCATGATTGGTATGGAACGGAGCGTTGACGATGTGGAGCAGCGCCTGAACGGCGTCTGTGGGTCGGTCAACCTGCTGCATGCGCAGATGGTCGACTTGGTTGCTGAGGCGCTTGATGGTGATCTGTGGGCGCAATACGGCATCCGATCGCCCGAGCATTGGCTCACCTGGAAAACGGGGCTTTCGCCGTATCGCGCACGGGACATCGTGTTGCTCGCTCGCCGCAAGGTCGAACTGCCAGACA
>JAYTVF010000160.1:0-6313 GCA_043744155.1 Acidimicrobiia bacterium
GATGAATCCCAGTGGATTTCTCACACCTTGCAGCAGATGCATGATTCCGGCGGGTTCCGCTGGGGCGACATGGCAGTGTTCTACCGAACCAACGCCCAGAGCCGAGTGCTTGAAGAGGGCCTTATGCGCTCGGGTGTGCCCTACAAGGTGGTCGGTGGCACTCGGTTCTACGATCGTCGAGAGATCAAGGATGCCCTGGCCTACCTGAAGGTTTCCATCAATCCGGCCGACGAGGTGTCGGTGAAGCGGGTACTCAATTCACCCAAGCGCGGGGTGGGCGATACGTCGGTCGGCCGACTCGATGTCTGGGCCAACGCCAGGGGTGTCACGTTCCTCGAGGCGCTGCGCCACGCCGATGAAGCGGGCGTTTCGGGGCCAGCCCAGCGAGGCATCAGATCGTTCGTCAATCTGGTCGATGTGCTGACGGCCATGGCCGTGGGTGGCCCGGCCGATGTATTGCAAACAGCTCTTGAGCAATCCGGCTACATCGCGGACCTTGAGGCCGAAGATACGGTTGAATCGGCTGGGCGCTTGGAGAATCTCTCCGAACTAGTCGGCTCGGCTGCGGACTTCGAGACCATTGCCGAATTCCTTGAGCAGGTGGCTCTTGTCGCCGACACCGATCAGATCGAGGGCGGCGACGACAGTCGGGTGTTGATGATGACCTTGCACTCGGCCAAGGGGCTCGAGTTCCCGGTGGTCTTCCTGGCGGGCTGCGAGGAAGGCGTGTTTCCCCATATGCGGTCATTAACCGAGCCCGATGAGATGGAGGAGGAGCGCCGACTCGCCTACGTCGGTATCACTCGGGCCATGAAGCGACTCTTCGTCAGTCACGCCTGGAGTCGTATGTTGTTCGGCTCCACCCAGTACAACCCGCCCTCACGATTTCTCGATGAGATCCCGGTCGATCTCATCGAGAGCGTCGGGGCTCGCGGCCGGCGATCGGGCCGGGGCAGTCAACGGGGAGACTTCCGCAGCGACGGTGGCGGCCGACGTGATGGGTGGGGCGACCGGTCGGCCTCGCGCACCTCGTGGGGATCATCCGGGTCTGGCTCATCGACGTCTGGCTCATCGACGTCTGGCTCATCGACGTCGACAACGCCTCGCCGATCCTTTGCCAGTTTCGATCCCGACGATGACGATCTTGCCGCCAACGCCCATCGCGAGCGAGTGGTGCAAGCAGCCCTTCGGGGGTCATTGACGCTGCCCGATACCACTACCGGAGCCGAGAAGATCGGTCTGCGTGTCGGCGACGATGTGCGGCATGTGAAGTTTGGTGAGGGCGTCATCCTGCTGCTGCGTGGCGAGGGGGACAAGGCCGAAGCCACCGTTCGCTTCCGAGAGGTCGGCACCAAAACCCTGTTGTTGGCCTGGAGCCCACTCGAAAAGCTGTAGTTCATCCTGCTCAGCATGCGCTCCCTATCGGCGTGCCGGAACCGAACGAGCGCCACCAAACATCGAATCCGTAGCTCATCCTGCCCAGCATGCGCCCCTTATCGGCTGGTGTCGCTCGAGTCGATCGCGGTGAGGGACGCATCCGTGGCAGCCGTCCGAGCAATGGCCCGACTCTTGCGTTCGCTGAGGATGACTGCGCCAGCCAGGATGGCCGAGATGATGCCGAGCGACAGGTATGTGTCGAGGTGGAGCCAGTGGCTTACCGTCATCTTCAGCCCGACAAAGATCAGAATCCCACCCAAGGCGTGTGACAGATAGTGAAAGCGCTGGCGGGCGTTCGCCAACAAGAAGTACATGGCCCGAAGCCCCAAAAGGGCGAAGGCATTCGATGCGAACACAAGGAAGGGCTCCTTCGACACGGCCAGCACGGCCGGTACGGAATCGACTGCGAAGATGACGTCGGTGACCTCGACAACCACGAGTGCGGCCAGCAGCGGGGTAGCGGCCCGTCGCCCGTTTTGTTTGGTGAGGAACCGGTGACCGTCGAAGTCGTCTGTGACCGGCAGCACCTTGCGAAGTAACGCCAGTCCGGTCGTCTTGGTTTCGGATCCTTCATCGTTGCGATGGCGGATGATCTTTATCCCGGTGTAAACCAAGAACGCACCGAAGATGGCCAGAAGCCAAAAGAACTGGCTGATGAGTGCGCTGCCCACGAGGATGAAGATGAGGCGCAGCGCGAGCGCTCCGAAGATGCCCCAGAACAGCACCCGGTGTTGGAACTTCACCGGTATTGCCATGCTGGTGAACAGCATCGACCAGACGAACACGTTGTCGACGCTCAATGACTTTTCGATCAGATACCCTGAGATGTACTCACCAAAGGCCTGTCCTCCGAATACCGCGGCTACAAGCACCGCAAAAGACAGGCCGCACCCGATCCAGACCGCGGTCTCGATCAGTGCCTGGCGTGGTGTTGGCTCATGATCGTCGCGATGGCGAATCAAGTCGATAGCCAGCAGCGTGATGATGATGGCGGCCAGGGTGATCCAGGCCCATGGCCGCACATCGATGTCTACGAAAGCCGAGCCGGCTGTTCGGGTAGTTGGCAAAAAGGAAGGCATAGAAGTTCTCCGGTGACTGGTAGTCGGACCGAAGGTCTCTCCCCCTCAAGGTAGTGAGGTGTCGACCCGGGCTAAAAAGCCGTGATGACGGATCGACCCGGCGATTTGCGCCCGGGATACTCCCCTTCTGTGTTGCCAAACAATGATACCCCGGGATCTGCGAAAACACACGCGATCGGGGAGAACTATCCCTACGGTCGCCAGTTCCGATCCTCGGGCAATGAGTTTCCGCCGTCGGCCACAATCAGCTGACCCGTGATGAACGAGGCGTCCGGCGAGGCCAAAAAGGCCACGATGGCGGCAATCTCGTCGGGCCGTCCTGATCTCCCGATCGGTGACAGGCGGCCGGCCTCTTCGGATTGCGCAGCGCTGCTACCCGTCGCGATCCAGCCCGGGGCGACGGCGTTGCACGTGATGCCGGCCCCGGCAGTCTCAAGAGCGACCGACTTGGTGAGGCCCACCATGCCTGCTTTGGCGGCGTGGTATCCCGCATCATTGATGTATGCCTGCACCGTGCCGCTGGTGGATGCGACGTTTACGATGCGCCCGTAGCCGCGCGACCGCATGGGGCCGATGGCGGCGCGGGTGACGTTGAACGCGGTGGTGAGGTTGCGAGTGAGTGTGGCTTGCCATTGGGTCGGCGAGATGTGTTCGACTGGGCCTGGCGTCTCGGGGTCGGTCAAACTGGTCATGCCTGCATTGTTCACGACGATGTCGAGCCGCTGATGTCGGCCGAGTATTTCGGCCACCAGCTGGTCGACGTGGTTGGCCAACCGTAAGTCGATCACGGCCCCCGTCGCCCTCACCCCGGAGGTCAGCAGCTCAGCCGCTCGTTCGCGAATGCGGTTGGTGGTGGAAACCATCACCACTGAGGCGCCCAAATGGCCGAGGCGCTTTGCGGTAGCGAAACCGATTCCCGATGCACTGCCCGCTCCCGTCACGAGGGCAACCTGGCCAGTCAGAATCGGTTCAGTCATCTGCTCACTCTGGCATGACGGCGGCCACCCAGCCGCCATGCCCAGCCTCGACCGTCGTTGGTTCGTCGTCCCCGGACGGCTTGGCCACCAATCGAAATCGTTTGCGGGAATGGCAGCCGGCCCGAGACGGTTGTGTGATGCCGGTATCGTTTCTCTCGATACGGAAGGACAGTCTCGTGAATCCACTCTCCAAAGCGTCGGCTCAGGTCGGCAAGGTCGCCATTCAGGCCGTCGATTACGTCGTACAGAACCGCCTCAGCGATGCCGAATGGCTCGTTTCCCGTGCTCGCGCCGCGAATCCTCACGGCAGTCACACCGATGTGGCCGACGCCATCATCAGTCGGGTGGCCAAGGAGATGGCTGGTGTCGGAGCCGTCAGTGGGGCCGTGGCCGCTGCGCCTGCGATCGGAACTATGGCGTCGATGGCGACCAGCGTTGCCGATGTTGGCGTGGCGTTCGCCCGAATCTCGACCATGGTGATGGCGGTCGGCATGGCCTACGGGCATGACCTGTCAGACCTCGATACCCGCAAGCAATGGGTCTACAACGTGCTGGGTGGATCCGGTGGCCAGATGACAGAAAAGGAACGCAAAGCGGGCGACCTCAAGAAGCAGCTCGGCCAGCAGGCCATGGGCGCCAAGGCCGCCGGCGGCGCCGCGATGGGACGAGTAAATGAGATGGTGGGGACACGCGTGGCTGCCCGCCTGATCGAGAAGGAGTCTCTCGTTCGGGTCGCCACCATGATCCCGCTCGGTATCGGCGCGGGCGTCGGTGCGGTAGGGAACCGGGCGCTGGTGAACTCGGTCGGCCGCCAGGCCAAGAAGTACTTCGACACCTGGCCAAAAGCGGAGAAGGTCACCGTACTGAAGGCACTGAAACGCTAGCTGCTTCCGTTCGCGGTCGCGACGATCCGACATGATCTCGCGATTCACCGCTCTAAACGACGTGCGCTTCCGCGAGGTCGTTGTGCACACCTGAGGATTTGGCCGATTGGCGCGACCATGCCGATGAATAACCACCGTTGGGACCCACGAGCAAGAAGCGGCCCGTAGCGACTACCGAGATCGCAGATGAGTCGAAGTACTCATTCGCGATCAGCTACGTAATGGTTACCGATGACTGCAGGGACCCAGACGTGATTCGGTGAGCGCACCCGAAAAATAACCTCAAGGAACCTGTCGATGTTCAAGACCAGTGAATTCAAAACCCAGAACGCAGCGACAAACGGCGGGCCGTTCGCTCTGAGGTCAAGGTGGGCCGCCATAGGTGCCGCTGTGGCAGTCACGCTCGGGGCGGGAACTGTCGTGTCCGCGTACGCTGGCGGTGTTCCGAAGGTGTCGACGTCGTATGTACCGATCGTGCCGTGCCGTCTACTCGACACCCGAGCGGGTGCGGGCATCGGAGGCCGCACAACCCCTCTTGGCCCCGGCGAAACATTCAAGGTGCAAGTCACCGGTACCAGCGGCAACTGCACCATCGCCAACACCGCTCAGGGAGTTGCCGCGAACGTCACCACGCTCGACGGCACGGCCGCGAGCTACCTCACGATCTGGCCCAACGGTTCCCTGCCCAACACGTCAACGAACAACTGGGTTGCTGGTCAACCGCCAACGCCGAACAAGGTCGACAGTCTCCTGAGCGACATCGGCGACATGGGTGTCTACAATTTCACCGGCACAGTCAACGTGATCATCGACATCGTCGGCTACTACGAACTCCTCATGCCGGGAAGCGGTCAGCCAGGACCTCAGGGCCCAGCCGGGCCGCAGGGTCTAATCGGGCCGCAGGGTCAAGTCGGGCCGCAGGGTCAAGTCGGGCCGCAGGGCAGCCCCGCTCCGTCGGTCATTCCATCGGGTAAGACCGTCATCGGCGGCGCCGGCGTCGATACCTCCGCACCAGCGATCGGCGACGATTTCGGCTTCATGTTCACCTTGCCGACCCCGCCGCCGGTTCCAATCTCCTCGGTTAGGTTTGCGGTCTCGCCGTTGGTGACGCCGGCCTACGCAAGCAGTCTGTGTACGGGCACGATTTCGGTGCCGACCGCGCCACCGGGGATGGTCTGCGTCTACGTGTCGACCTACGGCAACGTCAAGAACATCTCTGCGGGCGACTGGTATCCATTCTCCGCTGGAGTCGTCCAAGTGACATGGTTCAACGTCACGGCCGGCGATACCTTTCTCTTCGTGAGTTGGGCGTATACCGCTCCATGAGAGCAGCCGCAGGCTCGGCGATGTCCTTGTTCGAATTGCCATCGGCGGCATAACCAGCGGGGTGAGCCGGTGGTGTCGGATAGTAACGTCGCGCTGATACCGCGCTCGGGCGATTTCGCTAATCAGGTCTGCTTCCCTTGGAGCCCCAGTTCAGGTGCCGGGTTCGGCGGCGATGACGTAGAGCAGGCCGAAGACGGCGCCAGCGCCGACGGCCAGAAGCCCAACGCCAGAGCCGACTCGGATACGGCCCACGAGTGACACTGCGAGAGCCCCGGCCGTGGCCAGGCCGCCGAGCTTGGCCATGTCGAGGGCTTGGGACCGAGCGTCGGCTGCGGTATCGGGGCTGATGGCGCTGTGGTGGGCGGCCATGGTGGCGGCTTCGGCGGCCAGCAGAAGGAGTACGGCTGGTGTCGCGACGCGAAACGGCACGGCAATGGCGTGAGTGGCGACGAGACTGGGTGGAACGGCCCCGAGCAGTATCGCCGCAGTCAAGGCGCCAGGCCGTGCGTTGGCCAGGTAAGCGACCAGTGCGATCAGGGCGCTGAAGGCGGCCAGGATCGTGTATCCCTCACTGACTTGGGTGAAAGCCAGGGTGAGCACCTCAGCGGCG
>JAYTVF010000161.1:0-6313 GCA_043744155.1 Acidimicrobiia bacterium
CCACGACATCGATGCCACTCGCGAGATTTTGGCCACTCGCTAGAGGCAGCAGCACGTCAGGCTGTTGGCCAGATGACCTTGCCGTTGCCGTTGTAGACCGATTTGGCCACTGTGTCGTCGTAGGTGCCATCGACCTTGGTCTTGGCCGACAAGACGCCGGCCTTCAAATAGGCCGCAACCTGCTTGTCGAGGTCAGCTCGGTGCACCAAGCCGACACCTTCGCCCTTGGGGGTTGCCTCGGTGACCAACTTCGACTCGACACCCCAGCGATATGCCTCTCCCGTTGGCTGAAGGTAGTTCTTGTTGCCACCTTCGGTGATTTTCTTAAACGAGATGTCGACAGCCTCCGTCGGGTTGGCGATAGCGTCCTCCATACCCTTCATCGCTGCCCGCACAAAGTCCTGCACCGCGCTGGGGTGGCTGTCGTGGAACGTCTTGCTGGTGTAGATCAGCCCGAAGCTGCCCGGGATTCCCTCCTTGGCGGGATCGAACATGGTGTACCTGATTCCCGCAGCGTCGAGTTGGCCGGGCTCATTCGACTTGTACACGGGCAGCGCGTCGATGGGCAACGCCCAGTGCTGCTTGGGATCGAAACCTTGCAACGTCACTTCTTCGTAGTCGGATCCTTTCTTCAATCCGTACTTGTTCAAGAGCGCGACCTCGGCGGGTGGCAGCGCACCCTTGATACCGATCTTCTTGCCCTTGAGGTCGGCCGGAGTCTTCACCGGCCCGTCAGCGCGGACCAGGAGTGCATCGACGCCGGTCTTGCCATCCATCACGACCGTCACAAGTTCGGCCCCGTCGGTGGAGAAGTTCAGCTGTTCGACGTATGAGCCGGCCGAAGAAAATTGCGCCGTGTTGGCTGCTACCAGAGGATAGTTCGCCGTGGAGAAGCTGCTTTTCAGATCGACATCGAGGCACATCTTTTCGAAGTAGCCCTTTTGCTTGGCTACAACGACTTCGACGATTGAGGCAGTGGCGGCAAAGTCGAACGATGAAAGGTACGTGATCTTTCCGGCTGCTTTGTTAGCGGCGCATCGGTCGGCACTGATGCCTGACTCCTTGACGGCGCCGACCAAAGCCCCGGCGCTGCCGCCCTTGGACGACGAGGAGCACCCGACAGCCAGCAGGCTGGTGCTGGCGAGAACGATGGCGATCATTCGCCGAGATGAGGGGGTCATGAGGGTGCCTTTCGGGGCGGTGGGTTTGCTGCGAAGATCGACTGCATGGAGTGCCATGCTCCGTCGGCCAAAAATGGACGCACCTGATCTGGGGTGGCCTTGATGGTGCTGGTGAGCCAATGGCGGGCATACATATGCATCGGCCCTATCCATTGGGAGACCACGGCCGGTAGGAGCGGCACGGCCAGAGCGGCGCGGGCCGAAATCCACCGCTCGAGCTCGGTATAAAAATTGGTGTTCAGGGCGCGTAGGCTTGCTGCAGCCGGGCGAATCTCGTGGTCTCGATACGAGAGCAGAAATTGGCTTGCCTGTCGATGCTGCACGATCCACGTCAAGTGGTGATCGACGAGTGCTCTCACGCCGGCCTCGGCGTTCGATGCGGTATGTAAGCCATCGAGGGCGGCAGAGTGATAGGCCGACAGGCAATCGACGTAGAGGGCGTCGGCCAACTGCTCCTTGCCGCCGAAATGGTGATAGAGGCTGCCGACGCTGGCCCCGGAGAGCTGCAGGATCTGCTCGACGGTCGTATCCACTACGCCATGTTCCAAGAAGAGCGTCAGGGCGGCATCCAGCATGGCCTGTCGCTTGTCGCTTCTTGGTGTCACGCCGACCATGCTGCTCTTAGAAGAATCCTCTAGTCAAATCTTCTAGAATGAACCTCTAGTCACGCTCTGCAACGAATGGCGTCCGGGCAGAAATCGTTCGGCTATCGAGAGGGCCGCCAGCGCAAGGCCTCCCATGAAGCCGAGTGCAAATGCCGAAGACCACATCAGCGTCGATCCGCCTTGAATATTCATCGCCTTCTGGATCTGCACTCCCAGGCCATGGGACCGTAACGAGAACCATTCACCCAGAACGGCACCCACGAGCGAAAGGCCGACGGAAATACGCAGTCCGGCTAACAGTCCAGGCAGCGCCGCCGGAATCTGCAGGTGTCGTAAGAGCTCCCAACGCGAGGCCCCCACTGAACGCAGTAACTCCACCGTTGGGGGATCGACAGATCGCAACCCGGTCACCAAGCTGAAAAGCAGAGGCACCAGCGCGATGAGGGCGACGACCGCCACGATTGGACGGTTCCCCGGGTGAAGCCAGATGACGAACGCCGGCGCGTAACACACGATCGGCACGACTTGGATCAACGTCGCGACTGGCTGTACCGCGCGGTCAACCGCACTCCAGCGCGCCATCGGAATGGCAAGCGCGAGGGCCAGCGCCAACGATATGGCGAGACCGGCCAACGCCTCACGCCCAGTTACCAGCCCTTCCCGGGCGAAGAATGAGATATTGCCCAGCATGCTGTCGACCACGTGCGATGGCCGAGGAAGGATGAAGGCCTTCACGCGAAACAGTCGCAAAAGACCTTCCCAAAGGCCGAAGAACAGCACAATACCCAAGGCGGGGGCGATCAAGCGGGAGAGTCGGCTCATGTGATCGGCCCTCGCAACAGGGCACGCAGGTGGCGGACCATGTGGTCGAAGTCGTCGGTGTCTTCTAGTTCGGCCCGCCGAGGGCGAGGGAAGTCGATGTCTTTCACGCCTACGACGTGACCGGGGCGTCCCGACAGGACCACGACGCGATCGGACAGAAGTACCGCCTCGGCTACGGAGTGAGTCACAAAGAGTGCAGTGGATTGATGCCGGGTCCACAGGTTGAGCAGTAGATGGCGCATGTCGGCCCTGGTGAGATCGTCGAGGGCCGCGAATGGTTCATCGAGCAGCAGTACCCGCGCCTGCAACGCAAAGGCCCGCACCAGAGCGACCCGTTGCTGCATCCCTCCGCTCAGCTCATGTGGATAAGCGTCGGCGAAGTCGGTCAGCCCGACCTCGGCCAGCAGGGCGTCAATGGCCGAGGTTGGGACGCGATCGGCTTGGGTGTTCAAATCGGTCAGCAACCGGGCATTCTGCCGTACCGTGCGCCAAGGGAGAAGGGCTGGCTGCTGTGGTGTCAGAGCGAAGGCCTTGAGCTGTCGTTGCTGCCGCGGTGAACGGCCGTGCACCACCACCGAACCGCTCGTCGGCTCGATCAATCCACCGACTAAGCGTAAAATCGTTGACTTCCCGCAACCGCTCGGGCCGAGGATACTGACGAATTCGCCGGGTGCGACCGTAATGTCGACATGCGTCAGCGCGGGGGTCTGGCTTCGACCGGCCGCAAAGGTGTGGCAGACATCACGGAGCTCTATCGCCGAGGGACCGTCGGTCACGTCCGAAGCGTGGTCTAGAAGAATCCTCTAGTCAAATCCTCCAGTACCTCCGCGCCGAGCTCGCAGACACCATGGAAGTCATCGCCGGGTGCTACACTCTCATCGTCCGTTGCGGCTTGCGTGCTGCGACGTGATGCGACCGAGCCCCTTGGCCGGCTGCGTCCCTTACCCGGGCGGATTCGAAAAGAAATGATGTGCTATGCCAGACAAACAAGCAACTATTGCCGCGAACAAGCTGCACGACACTGACACGGGTTCACCTGAGGTACAGATCGCCATCCTCACGGAGCGCATCAATCACCTCACAACTCATCTCAAGTCGAACAAGAAGGACAACCACAGCCGACGGGGTTTGCTGTCAATGGTTGGTCGTCGCCGTCGTATGCTCGACTACGTGAAGAAGAACGATGTCGAGCGTTATCGTGCGATCATCGCCAAGCTCGGCCTCCGCCGCTAACAGATTTGACAGAACGAGCGGCCAATGGCCGCTCGTTCTGTGTCGTACCACTCTCAACCACGCATTGGTTTGGTCGGTTGTCAGTCGCTGAATCGTTGAGCAACGGGCTCAATGACTTGCCGACTGGGAACTGGCGCCAATGCTTCAACGGCCGGGCCCGCCAAAGGGTACGGACCGGCCAGAAAGGAGACTCCACATGGGAGCCCCCACCAAAATCTCGGGAATCGTCCCGGGAACCGAAAAAACCATGTCCTTCGAGACGGGCAAACTTGCGCCTCAGAGCCAAGGCGCCGTCATCGCCTCGATCGGACGCACCACCGTCCTCGCCACCGCAAACGCCGCAAAGGGCGTAAGAGATGGCATCGACTTCTTCCCCCTCACGGTTGACGTCGAGGAACGGGCGTATGCCGCCGGAAAGATCCCCGGATCGTTCTTCCGCCGTGAAGGCCGCCCCACTGAGGCCGCCATCCTTACCTGCCGCCTAACGGATCGCCCGCTGAGGCCGGCCTTTGCCAATGGCTATCGCAACGAGACCCAGGTCGTGATCACCGTCCTCGGTGCCGATCAGGAAAACCCCCACGACGTACTGGCGATCAATGCCGCGTCGGCAGCGTTCATGCTCTCGGGCATCCCGTTCGAGGGTCCGATCGGCGCGGTTCGCCTGGCCTACAGCCAGCAAGGCACCTGGATTCCTCACCCGACCTATGAAGAAGGCGAAGCCTCCACGTTTGAACTAGTTGTCGCTGGCCGTCAGCTCGACAGCGGCGACGTTGCCGTCATGATGGTAGAGGCAGGCGGCACTGCCAAGGCCTACAGCTACTACGAGGGTGGCGCACCTAAAGTCACCGAAGCGGTCATCGCTGACGGGCTCGAGGCGTGCAAGCCCTTCATCAAGCAGGCCATTGCCTTGCAGGCGCAACTGGTCGCCGAAGCCGGCGCCCGTGAGCCGCTGAAGTACACCCCCGTGCTCGACTACGGCGACGACGTGTTCGCTGCAGTCGAAACGGCTGGCACAGCGTCGCTCGGCAAGGCGATCACCATTGCGGTCAAGGCCGACCGCAACGAGGCCACTGACGCCGCGACCGCCGAGGTTCTGGCCGCGCTAACGGGCGAAGGCAAGCAGTTCGCCGGTCGGGACAAAGAAGTCAAAGAGGCCATGCGTAGCCTTACCAAGAAGCTCGTGCGTAAGCGTGTGGTCAACGATGGCATCCGCATCGACGGCCGCGGACCCGCCGATCTTCGCCCGGTGTCGGCCGAGGTTGGCGTGCTCAACACGGCTCACGGCTCAGCGCTGTTCCAGCGTGGCGAAACGCAGGTCATGAACGTCGCGACGCTCGGTATGCCCCGCATGAACCAATTGCTCGACACCTTGTCGCCGGAAACCAACAAGCGGTTCCTGCACCACTACAACATGGCCCCGTGGGCCAACGGCGAGACGGGCCGTGTCGGCTCACCCAAGCGTCGCGAAATCGGCCACGGTGCGCTGGCCGAGCGGGCACTGCTGCCCATCGTTCCCTCGCAGGAAGAGTTCGCCTACACCTTGCGCCTCGTGTCCGAGGTGCTGGCCTCCAATGGTTCCACCTCGATGGGCTCGGTGTGCTCGGCATCGCTGGCCCTGATGGACGCTGGTGTCCCCACCAAGGGCGCCGTCGCCGGTATCGCGATGGGCCTCATCCTCGATGAGGGCAAGTACATCACCCTGACCGACATTCTGGGTGCCGAAGATGCCTTCGGCGACATGGACTTCAAGGTTGCAGGCACGGCCGACTTCATCACCGCGTTGCAGCTCGACACCAAAATCGACGGCATTCCCGCCGACGTGCTGGCTGCGGCCCTGAATCAGGCCCGCGACGCCCGTATGGCCATACTCGAGGTAATGAACGCAGCACTTGGCGTGGCTCGCGACGAAGTCGGCGAAACCGCACCGAAGATCGTCAGCTTCCAGATCCCGATCGACAAAATCGGCGAGGTGATCGGGCCAAAGGGCAAGGTCATCAACGCCATGCAGGCTGAGACCGGCGCTGACATTGCAGTCGATGACGACGGTGTCGTCGGTACGGTCACCATTGGTTCCACCGATGGTGCCAAGGTGGCCGAGGCTCGTCGCCAGATCGAGCTGATCATCAACCCGCCGCTCGCCCGTGTCGGCGAGGTGTACCCCGGTCGTGTCGTGAACATCACCAAGTTCGGTGCGTTCGTGAACATCCTGCCGGGTCGTGACGGACTGGTCCACATCTCCAAGCTCGGCAAGGGCAAGCGCATCAACAACGTCGAAGATGCCGTGTCGCTCGGAGACGAGATCATGGTACGAGTCGAGGACATCGATCCACAGGGCAAGGTCAGCCTGACCCCGTCCGGGCCTGAGTGGGAAGTGGCCGCAGGCGAGGGTGGCAGCGACGAGCGTGCCCCCCGAGCACCCCGCGAGCGCAGTGCCGCCCCAGCTGCAAGCCCGGCCATGGCCGATTCGCCCGT
>JAYTVF010000162.1:0-6302 GCA_043744155.1 Acidimicrobiia bacterium
TCGGGTCATCGGGGGACACTTGACCCTGAGGCGACGAAGTTGCTCACGCGGAGCATCCGATTCGCCAACAAGACAGCATCAGATGTATTTGTTCCCCGCCTCGACATCGTGGGCTTGGCAGATGATGCCACTGCGGCGGATCTGGCCGTGGCGGTGGCGCAGCACGGATTTTCTCGCTATCCGGTCTATCACGAAGATCTCGATGAGATCATCGGGGTGGTGCTGGCCAAAGACCTACTGCGCATCCCGACAGCGGAACGTTCGCAGGTGACGATCGTCAAGCTCATGTTGCCGATCCTGGCCGTGCCCGAAGCGCAACCGCTGCGCGCCCTGCTCATCGAGATGCGAAAACAGCGTCGACAGTTGGCGGTGGTGATCGACGAATACGGTGGCACGGCTGGCATCGTGACGCTGGAGGACGTGCTCGAGGAGATTGTTGGCGACATCGACGACGAGTATGACGAGCCCTCGCTTACGCCGCTCGAGGTGATCGACCCGTCGGCCGGATTCGTGCTCGACGGAGACATCGCCCCCGACCGGGTTCACGATGAGACAGGTATCGTCCTCCCCGAAGGCGACTTTGAGACGGTAGCGGGATTCGCGTTGGTGATTTTCGACCGGATCCCCGAGGTCGGTGACGTCGCAACCTGGCAGAACTGGGAGCTACATATCCTGGAAATGGACCGGCACCGTATCGCTCGTCTGGCGTTCCGGCCGAAGTCGAACGAGGGCTGGGCCTCGTGAGCGTCGCGCAGATCCTGCTCATCGTCGGCCTACTAGCCGCCAACGCCTTCTTCGTGGCGTTCGAGTTCGCGCTTGTGGCTTCACGACGCACCCGCTTGGAGCAGCGGGTTAACGCCGGATCTCGTATGGCTGAACGGGCCGTGCGTGCCACCCAGAACCTGGGTGAACACATTGCAGGTGTCCAGTTAGGCGTGGCGGCAGCCTCGCTCGGATTGGGCGCCGTCGCCGAGCCATCCATCGGCCATGCCTTCGAGACGCTGTTCGGTCGGTGGATGCCCCCGCACACCGCAGGAGTAGCGGGCTTTGTCGCGGCGTTGGCGCTGGTGGTGTTTCTTCACACGGTCTTTGGTGAGATGGTGCCCAAAAACGTCGCGCTCGCCAAGGCCGAGTCAGCTCTTGTGGCATTGGCGCTCCCGATGCATGTGTTCGTGCGGTTGTTCGGCCCCATTATTCGGGCGCTCGACGCAGTGGCTGGTGTGGTGTTGCGACTGCTTCGCATCGACAAACAGGATGAACTGTTCTCCGGAGGAACCGCCGAGGAAATCGCCCGACTGCTGCATGTTTCTCGGGAGCACGGCATGATCGCGGGCGATCAGGCGGATCTGTTGGCTGGCGCCATCGCTTTCGCGCACCGTCGAGTGGGCCAGGTGATGGTTCCACGCGAGCAGGTCGAGACGTTACCCGCCGGTGTGGCGGTGGCCGACGCGGTTGAGCGCTTCGCGGCGTCGGGGCATTCGCGGTTGCCGGTAGTGGGGCGCCACGGCGATCTGATCGGCTTCGTGCACGCGAAGGATGTCGTCGCCGCCACAGAGGCTGATGGTCGCCTAGCGCTGGGTGCCGGTGCTATCCGCCGGATGCTGGTCGTGGACGAAGATCGTCCGCTTGATGACGTGCTACTGGCGATGCGGCGCAGCCGAGTGCACGTGGCGCTCGTGACAGACGCCAATCGAGGTACGGTGGGCATCGTCACGCTGGAGGATCTGCTGGAGGAACTCGTCGGTGAAATCGCCGACGAGACCGACCGCTGAATCAGGTCAGTCGGGTGTGAAACACTGAGATATGACTCAACATGTCGAGGTCGTAGTTGTGGGCGGCGGCTCCTCGGGAGCGGTTGTGGCCGCCCGCTTGGCCGCAGGGGGCACCAACGTTGTGTTGCTGGAAGCAGGACCCGACTTCGGTCGACGCTCGGCCGGGCTTTGGCCCCCCGAACTGCTCGACGCGGCGGCCGTGGCGACCACGCACGACTGGGGCTACACGTCGGGTCCGGTACCTGGACGGCAGCCGTGGCTGTTCGAGCGGGCTCGAGTTATCGGTGGATGCTCATCTCACAACGGCGCGATAGCTGCGGTTGGCCATCGCTCGGACTACGACGGATGGAACCTGCCCGGATGGCAGACCGACGAGTTGCGCCCCTATTTCGCCACAGCATTGCAAAAGATGCGGGTACGAACCTACACCGCGCAGGAGGCGGGTCCGTTCCATGTCCGTTGTCTGACCGCCGCCGCCGATCTTGGCTGGGTCATGGCGGAGGATCTTTGTGACCTGGATGCCAACGATTCCTTCGGTCTTGAATCCGTGAACGTTCTGGATGGCGTTCGATGGAACACGGCACTGGCGTATCTCGACGATGTCCGCGACCGACCAAACCTGCGGATTTTGGATCGATCGCTGGTGGACCGATTCGTTGACCATGCCAACGGCGTCACGGTGCATCTGATTCGCGACGGCCAGGAGATGCAGATCGAGGCCGGCACAGTGGTGCTGTCTGCGGGGGTGTACGGCACCCCTGCGATCCTGCAACGCTCGGGCGTGGGCGATGCGGCACGATTGGCGGGGATCGGAGTCAACCCGGTGGCTTCGGTACCCGGTGTCGGGGCGAACCTGCATGACCATCCCATGGTGCACGCCGATCGAGAGCTTGGGCCAGAGATGAGAGCCTGGTTGGAGGAGTCGGCGGCCCAGGGCTTCGTGCCGGAGGAACAGACATTGGGTAAAGCAGTCTCCTCCGTGGCGATAGATGGCATCTTCGACCTGCACCTTTTCCCGGTATGCGCCTCGACTCAGACCACCTTGACCAACGGCCGGGCACTTGTGGAGGTTGCCTGCGTGACGCCGCGCAGCCGAGGCCGGTTGGACATCGTCTCCGCCGACCCGTCCGCGCATCCCCGTATCGACCACCGGTATCTGTCTGACGCTGAGGGGCACGACCTCGCCGTGCTCCGAGACGGTCTGGTGCTGGCCGAGGCGTTACTTAACCATCCGGCATTAGCGTCGGTGCTGGGGGAACCGGTGTCGAACACCAGCAGTGATACAAAGATTCGGCGCGAAGTGATGCACTACTACCACCCGGTCGGCACCTGTCGAATGGGCTCAGACGACCTGGCGGTGTGCGACGAAAAGGGTCGGGTGCACGGCCTCGCGAACGTCGTGATAGCCGATGCGTCGATCATGCCCCAAGTACCCCGAGCCAACACCAACATCCCGGCTGTCATGATCGGTGAGCGCATCGCTGCCTGGTTGATCGCCAGCTAATTGGGCAGCCGGAACGTAGGCGGGCGATACCGCCCGCGTCGAATCATTCTGCGGGGCTGAGCAATCTACGGCGTCGGATCATCTGCAGGGTCGGATCTGGCGATGGGTGGGCTGTAATCGACTGATTCGAGTCAGCTATCGGCGGGTAGGGGCTGCAACTGGAACGGCGGCAGCGGCGGAGCTGCTGGCCTTTGCCGAGCCGGCGAGCTGGCCGCAGGCTGCGGCGATATCGGTACCGCGATTGTTGCGAACGGTGGCGTTCACGCCGAGTACCTCGAGGCGATCTCGGAACTCATGGACCCGCTTCACTGGCGTACCCGGCAGGCCGTAGCCCGGCGTCGGGTTTAGCGGGATGAGGTTCACGTGGGCTGGAAGCGGCAGATTGCGACACCGAACAGCCAACTCACCGGCGTCGCTCTCGCGGTCGTTCACGCCGTCGATCAAGGCCCATTCGAACGTAAGTCGGCGATTGTGCACCAACAAGTAGTCACTACAGGCTCGCATTAACTCTTCGAGCGGGTACCGCTTGTTGATGGGCACCATGGTGTTGCGCAGGGTGTCGTTGGCGGCATGCAGAGACACGGCCAGATTTACTGGCATGGTCTCGGCGGCCAATCGTCGAATTCCGGGCACGATACCAACCGTCGAGATGGTCAGGTGTCTCGCACCGATACCTAAATCACGGTTGAGGTGGACGGCGGCACCCCACATATTGTCGTAGTTCGCCATCGGCTCGCCCATACCCATAAAGACCACATTCGAGACTCGACGATTGCTGAGGCGTGCCCGACGGCTGGCCAGCACCACCTGCTCAACGATCTCGCCTACGGAAAGCTGCCGGTTGAAGCCCGCTTGGCCGGTCGCGCAGAAATCACAGGCCATAGCACAACCGGCCTGGGTCGAAATGCACACCGTCGCCCGGTCTTTGTAGAACATGAGCACGGTCTCGATAAGATGTCCGCCCGCAATCTGACTGACGAACTTCACTGTGTCACCGTTACCGCTGGCGCGCTCAACCGAGGGAGTGAGTGCCAGCGGCAACTCGGTTTCCAACCGGGCCCGCAGCGCCTTGGGCAGGTTCGTGATCTCGCAGGGCTCGGCCAACTGCTCGTACAGACCAGCCCAAACCTGGTCGACGCGGTAGCGCGGCTCACCGGCCAACTGCACCACCAATGACTCGCGGGAATGGTCATAGCGAGTCGTCACGGCTGATCAGACTATCCGCTCGGCTGCCGACTGCATTCGATCCAGCTCGCACGGCAGTCTCTCGACTCGCCGATTGCTCAAGGTATCGGGACCCACATGACCGTGTGCTTGATACGTAGGGGCCACGTACGTATTGGTAGTGAGCTCAGCAGAGAATCAACTTCTCACCAAGGCGGGGTCGGGCGGGCTCGGGCGGGCACGGTAGGATCTACGGGTCATGCCAGCAGCATCGCGATTTGTCCATCATCCAGAACGACACAGGGGTGGTAGGGGAGCCTGGCTCCGGGCTTGCGTCCTTGGTGCAAACGACGGTCTTTTGTCCACGGCATCGCTGATGCTCGGCGTTAGCGCGGCAGTCGCGTCGAAGAGCGCGATGCTCACAGCGGGGTTCGCGGCGTTGGTAGCAGGTTCGCTGTCCATGGCCGTGGGCGAGTATTCCTCCGTGTCCAGCCAGCGAGATGTCGAGCGAGCCGACCTCGAACGTGAACGTCTTGAACATCTGGAGACGCCTGAAGCCGAGGAGGAGGAACTGGCGGCCATCTACCTTGAACGAGGCCTATCGGCCGATCTCGCCGTCAAGGTCGCAGCCGAGATGTCAGCGGGTGACGCGTTCCTGCATCATGCGCGAGACGAATTGGGGCTCGACCCTGACGACCTGTCTCGGCCGTTACAGGCGGCTGTGGCCTCGGCTGCCAGCTTTGCGCTTGGATCATTCGTGCCCTTCCTGCTCACCGTTATCATGCCGGCAACCGCGAGAGGTCCGGCCATCGTCATCGCCACCATCTGTGGTCTCGGAGCACTTGGCTTCGCAGGCGCTCGCCTCGGTGGAGCTCCCGTCGGGAAGGCGGCGGCGAGAGTCATCGTGGGCGGCGCCATAGCCCTACTCGTGGCCCAGATCCTTGGCCGCCTCGTTGGTTCCTCGCTCTAGGGTGTCGGCTTATGGCCAAGCCAAGAACACCCAAGGGTAGGGCAAAGCTCGTACACGTGCGATTAGCCGAGGAATATCCCGACGCGCTGTGTGAGCTTGATCATCGCAACCCCTTCGAGCTTTTGACCGCAACGATTTTGTCGGCTCAGACCACCGACGTACGGGTCAATCTCGTGACACCAGCACTGTTCGCCGCCTACCCCACCCCTACTGATTTGGCCGAGGCCGATCCAGCCGCGGTTGAGAACATCATCCGGTCGACAGGTTTCTACCAGGCCAAGACCCGCAACATTGTGGGTATGGCGCACGCGTTGCTCGAACGATTCCAGGGCCAGGTTCCGACATCGCTTGACGACCTGGTTTCGCTGCCGGGCGTCGGTCGCAAGACGGCCAACGTCGTGCGATCGGTAGCGTTCAATTTGCCCGGTTTGCCAGTCGATACGCACGTCGGGCGGTTGGCTCGGCGACTCGGCCTCACCACGGAGGAAGATCCGGTCAGAGTGGAACTCGAGTTGAACGAAATGGTGAAGCCGCTGGAGCGAGGTGCATTTAGCTTGCGGCTCATCTTGCACGGTCGGCGCGTATGCGACGCCAAAAAGCCGCGATGCGGGGCGTGCACCCTCGCCGAATTCTGTCCGTCCAGGCTGGCTATTTAGGCAACGTTCGGTCTACCCGCCGGTAACCGGGGTTACTCGTGAGTAGGTCTGATGAACTAGATCAACTTGATCAGTTCTTAACAACATCGTTCGATTGACGCTTGACAACGTAGGTCGAACGGCCCTTATACTGATGTCACCAACTAGGTTCCCGCCACCTAGTTTGAGGGCGACGCCGAGATCCGCCGCTTGGCGTCGCTGCGAGTGACGGCCCCGAAAGGGGCCGTCGCCGCATT
>JAYTVF010000163.1:0-1959 GCA_043744155.1 Acidimicrobiia bacterium
GCCAGATCGATGACCTCGCACCATTCATCGACATGCATCAGATGTCGTGATCCCGACGAGCTGCCGAACGAGTAGCGATGGGGCAGCCCGCCCGCGCCACCGCCGACCGAAGCCTGCGGATCGACGGCTAAGATCTGATCGAGTTGGCGGTCGGTGGCCGCCTTCAGCCGGGCGGTTTGCGTTGGCGTAAGCGCATCGCGAATCACCACGAAGCCGTCACGGTGGAAGAGTTGTGTGGCCCGCTCTACCTCATGCGGTTCGAGAATCTGCAGACCTCGAATGCCATTCGAGATGGCCAGCCGTTCTCGGAAGGCCACCACGTTGGGGTCGTCGTAAGCCCGCGTCCAACCCGCGCAAGCAGGGTCGCCGGCAGCCAGGTTTCGATGCTCGGGCGTGGTCTCGATGCCGGTCTCGGGTGCCGCCAAGCCGAGCGGGTTGTCGTTGTTGGCGTACTGATCGGCACTCGGTCGGTTGCGAAACCCGTTTGGCGGCACCTCGCGTACCCAGCCGATCCGCTTTCGAACCTCGTGTCCCTCTGTCATGACGCTCCCCTTGCTTTGACGCGTGCCCATTCGTACCTCAGGCTGCCACGCGACCCGGCCTCACACCAACGCCGCCGCCGGATCCTCCCAGAGCGGTCAAGCCAACCCACGCGGACCGGCCTCACACCAACGCCGCCGCCGGATCCTCCCGTAACGGTCAAGCCAACCCACGCGACCCGGTATCGGGGTATGGGTCCCGGTCGTGGAAAACGATGTTCTACGCTGGAAACTCGGTGCGAAGCGTCGACCTACGAACGCCCGCTTGAGAACGGCCATCTGAAATGGCCCGGGGGAAGCGCGAACGGCGGGGGGCCATTTGGGAGCGACCGCGGCGAAGGACGATTCCAAGCCGCTCTCCCGCCGACAAAGGTCAAAGCCAGAACGGGCTGCCAAGCGCGCCGGGCGCTCCCACGCCAACGCGGTTGGCACCATCAATGCCTCGAAGTCCGCCGTCTTTGAGGCGCTCGTCACGGTATGGTCTGCCTATGAGATCCCGGGTTTGCGCGTGCGTCCTGTTGGGTTGTTCGCTTCTTGTGGCGTGCGGGGGCGGTGGTAACTCGAGCGCGAAGTCGGCTTCAGGGTCGACGATCGCATCGGCCGGATCGACTCCCACCGTCGCCAAGATCGACAAAACGATTGCCACCTTGCTTGAGGTCGGAAGTGGTCAGCGAGGCAAAAAAGAGGATGCTCCCGGCAAAGTGCGGTTCGCTAACTACCTGAGCGCAAACGGCAAATCCCAAGACATCGATGTCTGGTGGGGTCAACCGAACGAAGGCGAAAAAGCAGCGACGCTGAAATCGGGCGAGGTCTCCGCGTACGTGACACCACGACGAGCGAAGGGTTTCGACGACGCCGTGTACAGCGTGACTGCCGTCGGTAGCGTCGAGGTGCTGTGGTCGTGGGATCGGTTTGGTCCCAAGCAAGGGACGCAGCGAACCGTCATCTGGTACTACGGCGACAAGGGCGAATTTACCGAGTCGGCCCGAGATGAATCCGCCACCCTCATCAACTCCTTCACGAACCGCCCTCAGTTCGCAGCACCCGACGCTGGCAAGATTCGCCTTCACTGGTCCGTCATCGGCACCGCCATAGAACAGCAAGACAAACTGCTCGTCGTGACCGCCGGCGGCCGTTGTCTGACCAACGGATCAGGCATCGCTGATGACACAGGCAACCAGATACAAGACGAAGATACCTTCCAGGTGGCGCCCGAGACCAAGCTCACGCTCGCCGACTCCTGCGACGGCGCCCCCATCAGCGAGGTCACTGCGCCTGCGTCCGGACGGGCCACGCTCTTCGCCTACCTCGACCCTGCGGGCGCCCCAAAGCTTGCCCTCATCCCCGTCAGTGACCGCCCCTAGCGTCAAGGGCGACATCCGTCACTGTCCACCGACACGCTGAATCTCCCTCGTTGTCA
>JAYTVF010000164.1:0-6293 GCA_043744155.1 Acidimicrobiia bacterium
GGCAGGACTTCGGCGTAGAACGCCCGGGTGTTGGGTCGAACCGCTGCGGCCCACGCGTCGAGGTCATCGGGATCGTTGATGAAGGTCACCTCGATGCCCATCTTCGGCATCGTGTAGTGCAACAGGTTGTACGTACCGCCGTACAGAGAGGCCGACGAGACGATGTGATCGCCGATCTCCGCCACGTTCTGGATCGCCAGGGCTTCGGCAGCCTGCCCCGACGCCGTCGCCAGAGCCCCGACACCCCCCTCAAGCGCCGCGACGCGGGCCTCGAAGACTGCGGTGGTCGGGTTCATCAGGCGGGTGTAAATATTGCCCATCTCAGCCAGCGCGAACAGATTCGCGGCGTGCTGGGTGTCGCGGAACTGATAGGCCGTGGTCTGGTAGATCGGCACAGCCCGAGCCCCCGTCGTCGGATCAGGTACAGCCCCGGCGTGAACCTGTCGAGTTTCAAATCCCCATTGCGTTTCGCTCATGATTGGCAGCGTAAAGGCTCAATTCCTGACCGCACAAGAGCGATTCACCATCGACAACCGCCGAGGCTCAGAGGCACACCTCACGTAGCCGTATGGAACTCATATGAGATTTGTTAAGAAAAGCCTTGTCAGGTTCCGTGAAGACCCGTAACGTCCATTTCAGAGATGAGGGGCGGGAGCGGCACTCCTTCCCTCTCTCAAACCCAAGCGGCCCGACTCCACGGGGAGAGTCGGGCCGCTATCTTGATACTGAGTTGAGGCGCTGATCAGCCGCCGGAGGCCTCGGAAACCTTCTGCTTTCCCGCACCGATCCAGGGCATCATCGAGCGAAGCTCTTTGCCGGTCTTCTCGATCTGGTGGTCAGCACCCGCAGCGCGTAACGCGTTGAAGTTGGCACGACCGCTCTCGGACTCGGCGATCCATTCCTTGGCGAACTTGCCTGAGGTGATCTCCTTGAGAATCTTCTTCATCTCGAGCTTCGTCTTGGGGGTAACGATCCGGGGTCCACGAGTGACATCGCCGTACTCCGCGGTATCTGAGATCGAGTACCGCATACCGGCGATGCCCTCTTCGTACATGAGATCAACGATGAGCTTCACTTCATGCAAGCACTCGAAATAGGCCATCTCGGGCTGGTAACCGGCTTCGACCAGCGTCTCAAACCCAGCCTGCACCAGCGCGGTGACACCGCCGCAGAGCACGGCCTGCTCGCCGAACAGGTCGGTCTCGGTCTCTTCGGTGAAGGTCGTAAGAATAACCCCGGCGCGAGCGCCGCCGATAGCATCGGCGTAGCTGAGGGCCAGCGCCTGGGCCTGACCGCTGGCGTCGTTTTCGACGGCGATGAGCGCAGGTACGCCACCGCCCTCGGTGTAGGTGCGGCGCACCAAGTGCCCCGGACCCTTTGGCGCCACCATGATGACGTCGACCGTCTTGGGCGGGCGGATGCGCTTGAACCGAATGTTGAAGCCGTGAGCGAACGCCAGGGCCTTGCCCTTACGAAGGTTTGGGCGGATGAACTCGTCGTAGATCGACTTCTGCTCGGTATCGGGCACCGTCATCATGATGACGTTGGCCCACTTTGCCGCCGCGGCCATGTCGAGCACCTTCAGGCCAGCCGCCTCGGCCTTGGCCTTGGACTTGGACCCCTCACGCAGACCGATGACGACTTGGGCGCCAGAGTCCTTCAGGTTCAATGCGTGGGCGTGCCCCTGGGAGCCGTAGCCGATGATGGCCACCTTCTTGCCCAGGATGATCGAGCGATCAGCATCTTTTTCGTAATACACGGTGGCGGCCATTTAGCTTGCCTCTCCTCTAGTGGACTGGGTAACGCGATTTTGTTCACGGACGAGCTTGGGTAGAGCAACCCGGCCGGTGCGCTGGAGTTCCACGATGCCATATCCGCTCAACAATTCTTCAAAATCGTTGAGTTTGCTCGGATGCCCATCAAGACTCACGGTCAGCGCATCGGTTCCCACGGCCAGAATTTTGCCCTCGAAAATCGTCACCAATTCGATGACTTGACCACGGGTTTCGGCAGTGGCCGACACCGTTGCCAACAGCAGTTCACGAGCGACCGAATTCTTCGGTGCCAACTCTTTGATCTCGACGACATCGATCAGCTTGAACAACTGCTTGGTGATCTGCTCCAAGGGGGCCGACTCGGCGTCGGCCACGATGGTGATGCGGCTGAACCGAGGATTCTCGCTCGGCGCAACGGCGAGGGAAAAGATGTTGAAGCCGCGCCGGGCGAACAACCCAGCGACTCGGGCCAAGACGCCCGCCTTGTTCTCTACCAGCACCGACAAAATATGGTGGGCTGGCAGGCCGACATTGCGGTAAATCTCGATGTTCTCGGTCATGCGGATGCTCCTGGGTTTGCGGCGACGAGGTTTGCGGCGACGTTGTTTGCGGCGACGAGGTTTGCGGCGACGTTGGTCATCGAAGGAACTCGCGGCGGGCCTCTTGGGATGGGTGCACGAGCAGGTTGTCGTTGCTGAATCCGGCCGGCACCATCGGGAACACGTTCTCGGAAGCATCGGTGCGGAAATCGACCACCACCGGGCGGTCGTTGATCGAGTTGGCCAGGTCGATGGCTGGCTGCACTTCTTCGGGTGAATCGACCCGAATACCGACGCAACCCATGGCTTGGGCCCACTTCACGAAGTTCGGAATCTCGCTGCCGAGTTCGGTCTCGCTGTATCGCTCGTCGTAGAACATTTCCTGCCATTGGCGAACCATGCCGAGGTACGAGTTGTTCAAAATGCCGACTTTCACCGGGATCTTCTCGATAGAGGCCGTCACTAATTCCTGCGCCGTCATCTGGAAGCAGCCGTCACCGTCGATGGCCCACACCGTCTTGTCCGGGAAGGCAACCTTGGCCCCGATGGCCGCCGGGATGCTGAAGCCCATGGTGCCCAGACCACCAGAGTTCACCCAAGTATACGGCTCATCGAAGCGCCAGAACTGGCTGCACCACATCTGGTGCTGACCGACGCCCGACACCAGAATCGTGTCGGCCGGGGCCGAGTCACGCAGAGCTTGCAAGCACTGCTGCGGCTTGAGCTTGTCGCCCGGCACGTGCGGGTCGTACATCAGCGGGAACTGCTCACGCCAGCCCGAAACACGGCTCTTCCACACAGAGATGTCGGCCTGCACCACACCGTTGTCGCGCAGTTCACGCAAGGCCACGATCAGTTCTTCGATTATGAAGCGGCAGTCGCCAACGATCGGCACGTCGGGGCGGCGAACCTTGCCCTGCTCGGCGGGGTCGATGTCGGCGTGGATGATCTTGGCGTCGGGCGCAAAGCCCGAGGTCTTTCCGGTGATGCGGTCGTCAAAGCGTGCGCCCAGGTTGATGAGCAGATCGCTCTTCTGCATCGCCGTCGTGGCGGCAGCGGTCCCATGCATTCCGGGCATGCCGAGGCAGTTCGGGTGGCTGTCGGGGAAGGCGCCGCGGGCCATCAGGGTGGTCACGACGGGAGCGTCGATCATGTCGGCCAGTTCCCGCAACGCCGCGGCTGCGCGCGCCTTGAGGATGCCACCGCCCACGTAGAGCACGGGACGCTCGCTGGCCATGATCAGTTCGGCGGCCTTGCGGATGGCGGCCGGGTCACCCCGCAGGATCGGGTTGTATCCCGGCAGATCAAGCGTTTCAGGCCAGTACCAGTCCATCTTGTTCTGCAGGACATCCTTGGGCACGTCGAGTAGTACCGGGCCGGGGCGACCGGTGGAGGCGATATGAAAGGCCTCACGCACGGCGCGCGGAATGTCTTGGGCCGACATGATCAGTTCGTTGTGCTTGGTGACCGACCGGGTGATACCTACGGTGTCGCACTCTTGGAAGGCGTCTGTGCCGATGGCGGTCGTTGGGACCTGGCCGGTGATGCAAACCATGGGGATCGAATCCATATAGGCGTCACATAAGGGGGTCACCATGTTGGTGGCAGCCGGGCCCGATGTCACCATGGCGACGCCGGGACGACCGGTGACGTGGGCATAGCCCTCGGCCATATGGCCGGCGCCTTGCTCGTGACGAACGAGAATGTGACGAATTTTCGACTCGAGGAGCGGGTCGTAGGCCGGAAGAATGCAGCCTCCGGGCAGGCCAAAAATGACCTCTACCTGCTCCATTTCGAGACTGCGAATCAGGGCTTGCGCGCCGGTGATCTGTTCAGTGGCCATGACTGGCTCCTCGGGTACGGGGGTTGTGGAATGGTGTGCCGAAAAACGAAGCGACCTCCCAAAGTGGGAGGTCGGAATGGCGCACTCGGCTCTTGGCCGATGCGCCTACGGAACTACTACGAGAATGAAGCGGTGTAGCGACACGGCTGGTGATGCTAGCCCACCGCACGCCACATCAACCAAATATTCGCTCCACGCTGTCGGTTCCACACCGTACGAAACGGCAGAGTGGGTATTCCGACCTAGATCTGACGGGTGTTCTGAAATTCTGACAAATGTTCTGTAACTCGGCAAGGCGACCACCTAGAGTGGCGTACGAACAGGAGGCGACATGTCTGAAGGTCCCAACTCCATGCCCGAATTTCCTATTGCTCGCAAAGGCTTCGAGCCAACGGCGGTGCGTCAGCATCTCTCGGCCGTCGAACAGCATCGGTCCTCGCTCGAACGTCAGGTGAACCACCTCGAGACGCAACTTGCCGTCGCGCAGACCCCGGTCATCGACGAGGCCGTCGTCGCCCAATTCCTGGGAACCGAGAGCGCCCAACTTTTGACTCGTGCGCACGACGCTGCCCGCGAGCTCACCATGGGAGCCGACCGCAAGGCCACCATAACCATCAACGAGGCCAATGCCGACGCGTTGCGGGTACGACGAGAGGCCCAGCAAGACACCGAGCGCTTGCGCAAGGAAACCGACGCCGACTGCACCGCCAAGGTCGAGGCCGCCGAGGAACATGCGTATCAACTGGTAAAAGATGCCGAGGAACAGCGGCGACGCGTACTAGCTGACGTCACTGACCGACGAAATCGGGCCGTGAATCAGCTGCACCAACTGATGGACGGGCGTGATCGTTTGCTGTCGAGCATCGCCATGTTGCGCCGAGGCGCCGACGACATTACGGCCGACCTCGAGGACTTTCGTTTGCAACCGGTTTCGTTCGTGAACCTGGCCGATACCCTTGAACCCGAACAGTTGGACACTCCCGCTTCAGCGGCCACCATCACCCGAGGCAAGGCCGACATTTCGTCCTAACATGTCCTCGAGGTGATCGACATGACAGTTCTCGAGATACACACAACAGATCTCGGCTCATGGCCACAACGGCAGCTGCGCCAGATGCTGGTCGACATGATCCAGGCCCGCCGGAACTCCGACCGATTCTTCGCGCTACAACGGCAAGGCCGTACGGGCACCTCAGCGCCGATCACCGGCCAGGAAGCCACCGTGGTCGGCGCCGCGCACGCCCTGGATCCCACGGTTGACTGGGTTGTGCCGCAGTACCGCGAGCAGGTCTGCCTCGCCCGCTTTGGTGAGGGGGTTCTGGCCGCGCATGCCCGCTATAACCGGGGGCACCCGACGGGCAGCCATTACCCCGAAGGCATCCGCGTCTTCCCACCCCAGATATCGCTCGCCGCACAGATCCCGCAGGCGCTGGGCCTTGCCTGGGGGATGCAGCTGCAGGGCGAGCTGGGCGTAGTCGCTGCCTTCTTCGGGGACGGCGCATCAAGCGAGGGCGACTTCTACGAGGCCGGCAACTTCGCCGGTGTACTGAAGGCTCCGCTCATCATGATCCTGGTGAACAACCAATGGGCGATATCGACCCCCACGTCGAAGCAGACCGCTGCACCGACCTTCGCGGACAAGGCGCAGGCCTTTGGCATCCCGGGGGTCCGCGTCGACGGCAACGACGTGCTCGCCATGCACGACGCGGTGACGACTGCTCGACGACGGGCTCTCGACGGTGACGGGCCCACCCTTATCGAGGCGTTCACCTTCCGCATGGGCTACCACACCACCGCGGACGACCCGTCTCGCTACATGGCCGAGGCGGAACGCCAGCAATGGGCGGACAAGGATCCGATTCCCCGATTCACCGCCCAACTCACCGCAGCCGGGCTGTGGACCGAATCCGATTCCACCGAGGCGTTGCGTGCGGCCGACGAGACCTTCGACCGGCTGTTCGCCCTGGCAGAGGCCGACCATCCTCGGCCTGACGCCTTCTTCGATCACGTATTTGCTGATCCGCCGCAACGGCTGCTGGCCCAGCGCCACGCCTTCAACCAGGAGCAGAACCATGGGTGACGCGTCGACGTCGATTGAGTCGAAGCCGACGGGAACGACCCAGACGATGGTCGAAG
>JAYTVF010000165.1:0-1956 GCA_043744155.1 Acidimicrobiia bacterium
GAGCGACTCTCGGAACGGAGGAAGTCATGAAGCTGCGTAGGAAAATATCCCTCAGCCTCGTTGTATCCGCACTCACACTTGTCGGGCTCGGCCGGGTAGAGCCGGCCAGCGCTGCCGTTTCCACCGGGCCGATCCTCGCCCTAACCGCCACCAATTCCCTGATCGGATTTGATGCTGGTTCCCCAGGCACTTTGACCCAAAACACGGCAATCACCGGTCTGCAGGCCGGTGAATCCATCGTTGGGATGGATGTTCGACCATCAACCGGTGAACTCTTCGCCGTCGGTGTCGCGGGAACCACAGGACGCATGTACGTGCTCAACTCGACCAACGGTGCGGCGACGCCTGTCGGTACGGCCTTCTCCGCGAGCTTGCCTTCTGGCGGCACGTGGTCGGTCGATTTCAACCCGGTGGTCGACCGTATCCGATTCGTCCACTCCAGCGGTGTGAGCCTGCGACTCAATCCGTTTAATGGCACCTTGGCCGCCACCGATACCTCGGTTGCCCCGGCCAAGCCATCGGCGGTTGCCTATGACCGATCGACATCGCCGGCACCTACCCAGACCACTTTGTTCACCATCGATGACACCGCCGACACCCTCAATCTGATTGGCGGGCTCAACGGCGCGCCGTCCCCGAACACCGGTGCGACCACCGCCGTCGGGCCGTTGGGTGTCGCCGCTGACACCGGCAGCGCCACCCTCGACATCGCGCCACAGGGCGATGCACTGGCCACCCTGGCCGTCGGCGGAAACGTCGGGCTCTACACGGTAAATCTGACCACTGGCGCGGCCACGTTGGTTGGAGCCGTCGGAGCTGGCAATGTCGCGGTGCGAGACATCGCGCTCCCTCGCCCTCCGGCGGGTGCACTATTGGCGCTGGCTGGCGGCAACATGCTGGTGAAGTTCGCAGCGTCAGCGCCCGGAACGACAACCCAGACGGCTATCACTGGTTTGCAAGTCGGCGAGACGGTGGTCGGGTTCGACGTTCGGCCAGCGACAGGTGAACTGATCGGCGTCGGCTTCGTAGGAACAGCGGGCCGGGTCTACCGAATCGACCCCTCGACAGGCGCTGCCACTCAGCTCGGCGCAGCACCGTTCGCGGTGGCGGCCGCTTCGACCTCGTGGTCGGTGGACTTCAATCCGACCGTTGACCGTATCCGGCTGACAAACGTCAACGGCGGCAGCTACCGATTGAACCCGAACACGGGTGGGCTCGCCGCTACGGACACCATGATTTCGCCGGCCAAGCCCAGCGCCGTCGCCTACGACCGGCCGGTGGCCGGTCTGGCTGCCACCACCCTGTTTGCCCTGGATGACGTGGCCGAAACCTTGAACACCATTGGTGGTGTTGACGGCGTACCGTCACCGAACACCGGAGTGACGACCGTACGCGGACCGTTGGGCGTCGTGACCGACACCAGCCTGATCGGTTTCGACATCGCGCCAAATGGCCAGGCGTTGGCCACGCTCAGCGTGGCGGCATCCACCGGGCTCTACACCGTGGATCTCGCCTCGGGATCTGCCCGATTGGTCGGCGCCATCGGCAACGGACTTACACCCATCATCGACCTCACGGTGCCCGGCACGTTCGCGGCTGGTGCCGTGCAGTTCACTTCGGTGGCCCCGAGCCGGGTGCTCGACACCCGCACTGGCAGCAAGCCGGCGGCCGGCTCAACGACTGATCTGCAGGTGACCGGTGTCGCTGGTGTGCCCGCCAACGCCACCGCAGTCGTCCTGAACCTGACCGGAACCGATGCCAGCACGGCCGGATTCGTGACGGTCTACCCGACCGGTGAAGCGATACCGACGGTGTCGAATCAGAACCTGGCTATGGGCCAGACCAAGGCCAACCTGGTCACGGTGAAAATCGGCACCGGCGGCAAGGTCAGCATCTTCAGCGATGGTGGCACCCACCTGATCGCCGATGTCTTTGGTTACTACGCTCCGGCGACAT
>JAYTVF010000166.1:0-1956 GCA_043744155.1 Acidimicrobiia bacterium
TGGATGGCAACGGGGGCGTTCGAGAAGTAGGGGAGTGGCATGGCAGATCAGCCGTTCATGACTTTTGGGGCCGATCCGGCTCAGTACAAGCATTGGCAAGTGACGATCGATGGAGCGGTTGCCACCTTAACGATGGCCGTGACTCCCGATGCTGGGCTGCGCGACGATTATCAGTTGAAATTGAACTCGTACGACATCTCGGTCGACATCGAACTTTACGACGCCGTGCAGCGCCTGAGGTTCGAGCATCCCGAGGTGAAGGCGGTCGTGATGACCGGCGGGCTCGACAAGGTCTTTTGCGCGGGAGCGAACATTCAGATGCTCTCCACCTCCAGCCATGCTCACAAGGTGAACTTCTGCAAGTTCACGAACGAAACCCGCAACGGCATCGAGGATGCTTCGGCCAACTCGGGCCAGACTTATCTGGCGGCCGTCAACGGCACCGCCGCCGGTGGTGGGTACGAATTGGCGCTGGCCTGCGAGGAGATCATCCTCATCGACGATCGTGCGTCGGCGGTTTCGCTGCCGGAGGTGCCACTCTTGGCCGTTCTCCCCGGGACCGGTGGTCTCACCCGGGTCGTTGATAAGCGATTCGTGCGACGTGATCTGGCCGACGTGTTTTCCACCCGAACCGAAGGTATCCGAGGTCAGCAGGCGGTGGATTGGAACTTGGTCGATGCCATCGCGCCCAAGTCGACCTTTGATTCGGTCGTGCGTGAGCGAGCTGAAGCGAGGGCAGCAGCGAGTGATCGGCCGCACGGCGGCCAAGGTTTCGCGTTGCCGATCTTTGGCGCATCGACCAGCGTGTTTGGCGACACCGCGCGCTCTCGATTCGTAGATGTCGACATCGATCGAGAGCTCGGCACCGCTCGCATAACGGTTCGAGGGCCCCAAGGTGCCCAACCGCAAACCGGCCCTGAGCTTTTGGCCGCTGGCGCGCAGGCATGGCTGGTCGCCTGCGTCTTCGAGCTCGACTATGTCATCTTGCACCTCCGGTTCAATGAACCCGAGATCGGCACGTGGGTGCTCACCACTGACGGCATCGGCGACGAGGTCGCATCTGCTGAGACACTCCTCGGATGCGTGCCGACCGACTGGCTGTGCCGTGAGCTACGTCTGCAATGGACGCGCACACTCAAGCGGTTGGACGCCTCGGCACGAACGCTGGTGACCCTGGTAGAGCCCGGCAGTTGCTTTGTCGGGGTGCTGGCCGAGCTGTTATTGGTCGCCGACCGTAGCTTTATGTTCGAAGGCGAGCGAGAAGGCGACGATCGGGCCGCTCCGATGGTGCGCCTCACCGCAGCGAACAAGGGTTGGTTCCCGATGTCGAACGGTATCTGCCGCCTCAAGACCCGTTTCTGGGGTCGTCCGGATGCGCTTGACGCCGCGTGTGCCGTGAAGGGAAAGGACCTCGACGCCCCCGCAGCGGTGGAAGCCGAATTGGTGACCTTCGCGTTCGACGACATCGATTGGGACGACGAGATCCGCGTGATGCTGGAAGAACGAAACAGCTTCTCCCCTGACGCTCTCACCGGAATGGAAGCGAACTTCCGCTTCGTCGGCCCTGAAACCATGGAGACCAAGATCTTCGCCCGGCTTACTGCATGGCAGAACTGGATCTTCCAACGACCAAACGCCGTCGGTCCCGACGGTGCCCTGAAACGCTTCGGAACCGGAAGCCGCCCAACGTATGACCGAGCAAGGGTGTGATGCAGATGTCCCTCGTTGACATTGACGCCAAGATTCCCAACAACGTCGGACTCGCCAGCGATCGGCGCCTGCAACGGGCGTTGGAAACCTGGCAGCCCAAGTTCATCGACTGGTGGCGAGAGCAAGGCCCGGTGTCATTCAAACAGGCGCCGGTCTACCTGCGCACGGCTATCTCCGTCGGGCAACAGGGCTGGGCCAACTTCGGGCACGTTGCCATGCCCGACTACCGGTGGGGCGTGTTCCTCG
>JAYTVF010000167.1:0-1950 GCA_043744155.1 Acidimicrobiia bacterium
TCGCCGGAGGGCACTCGCCAGGCCAGCCGGGGTGAAGGAGCGGCGGCGGCCAAGCCCTCGTGATCGATGAGGGCGACCTCCAAGGCCAGCGACTCGGGGCGGTCGATAATGATTTCGCCCTGCACGTTGTCGCCCTCGATCATTTGAGACGACGACATCTCGACGCGCCATCGCAGCCGTACCTGGCGTGACCCGCGCACGCCTAGACCGAGCGCCATGGCGAACGGGGTAGCCAGAACGGCCGGTTCGGACCGACCCCGCAACATGGCCATCACGAATCCACCGATGGCTAGGAGAAGGTATGCGTCGAACCGCCCATCTCTGGTGGGCGAGCTCAGCTCAGCCTCGGCGGACGCGCTCACAAGTTGGTCGTCACTGCCAGCTCGGCGCCGGAACTCGATCAATGGTGCGGCGCACCACATCCTCTGCCGAGACGCGTCGGGCCCAGGCCTCGCTCGACAACACCACTCGATGAGCCAAAGCCGGCACGGCGATGAGGCGGACATCGTCGGGCGTCACGAAGTCACGGCCAGCCAGCACCGCGCGGCTGCGACTCAGCTTTAGCAGAGCCAGGCTGCCACGGGGGCTCGCTCCCACCTCGAGGTCGGCCTCGGAGCGGGTGGCCGTGACGACCTCGATCATGTACCGAAGGATGACCGAATCAACGTGTACCTGCTCGAGCGAGACCTGCATGGCCACGAATTCTGCCGGGGTCGTGATGGCCCGCAGCTCGACGTCATCGTGCCCGCGCTGTAGTCGACGAGCCAGCAGTTCCTCCTCATGCGCGGCTGATGGATAGCCGAGCTGGGTGCGGATGAGGAAGCGATCGAGCTGCGCTTCGGGCAGCGCATAGGTGCCTTCAGATTCGATGGGGTTCTCGGTGGCGATGACCAGAAATGGGGTCGGAAGCCGGTTCGTCACCCCGTCGATGGTCACCTGGCGCTCCTGCATAGCTTCCAACAGTGCCGCCTGGGTCTTGGCGGGGGACCGATTGATCTCGTCGGCCAACACCATCTGTGCGAACACAGGGCCTGGTCGGAATTGGGGCTGGTTATTCGAGAGATCGAGGATAGTCGCGCCGGTAATGTCGCTCGGCAACACATCGGGGGTGAACTGCACCCGAGAGAAACTGAGCCCCGCCACGGCCGCGATAGATCGTGCCGTCAGCGTCTTGGCCAAGCCCGGCAGGTCGTCGAGCAGCACGTGACCATCGGCCAAGAGCGCAGCCACGATCAATTCGAGTGCCGCTCGCTTGCCAATGACGGCGCGTTCGAGCTCATCGATCATCGCCTTGGCCACGGCTGCGGTGCGAGCCAGATCTGCCACGACCGGCCTTGGGGACGCGCTCGACGGGCCAGCAAGCGGCACGGGAAGCGACGGTGGAGGGGGCGGCGGAGGAAATTCGGTCACAGTCGCTCGAGTTCTTCGATGAGGGCCGGGATGGATGCGGCCGAGATGATGGGTGGTGGCAGGGCGAAACCGACATGGTTGAAGGTGGGCGGCGCGATCGCCAGCCACATGGTCGGCGATACCAGAGACTGCACTGCGACCGCATGGTCGTCGAGGTCGAGCCGGAGTTGGTGGCCGTAGTACAGACGCTGCACGGCAATGGCCCGAAAGAGGTTGCGCGTGACCGGGTCGATGGATGGTGCCGACTTGGCGGTGTTGTAATGGCTCAGTACCGCCTTGATGCGGCGAAACTCCTCGGGCAGGGGTGGGACGGAGCGAACGACCACGCTGGGGTTGAACTTCGACACCGTCGTTGCCGGGGGTGGTTGCAGCAGTGTCCGAGCACCCATGAACCCGAGGACGCCGACGCATACGATCAGGTAGATACGAGCGGCCTGGCCCGCCACCTCGGGTTTGGTCAGGGCGATCAGCACCGCCACGCCTGCAGCAAGCATCGCGAAAATCTTCATGTTGAGACCTCGGCGCAGGCGTTGGGCAGAG
>JAYTVF010000168.1:0-1946 GCA_043744155.1 Acidimicrobiia bacterium
GCGGTCGGGCTGAGTGGCGTAACTGTCGGTGCAGGCGTCGAGGACGCCGCGCCATACTCGACACCTGGGATGAGGGCACCCTGTGTCCAGCTGCGCCCGGCGGACTCTCCTTGGCGCACGCCCCATTTGGTTTCCATCGCCTCGACGGTCTTGCCGTTTCCTAAGGAGAAGGCGACGTGACCCTGAGGCGGGATGTCGTTCGCGTCGGCCGGGTCCATCGGGGCGCCCGCTGCGTCCCGGTTGGTGAACAACAAGGCCCCCCGGGTACGAATGGCCTGGTCGATGGAGATCACATTGCCCCGCTGCTTGCAGTGAACATATTGGATCCACGACCCGTCGGGCATCTCAGGCTGAACCCCGAAGCGATAGCAGACCCACTGCACCAGTTCGGAGCAGTCGAAAGTTGCCGGGTTCGGGTCAGCCAGGCTCACTTCGACGCCGAAAACATAGGGCTTTCCGATCTGGGCTGAGGCGAGCTGCAAAAGCGGTTCCACCGGTTGCATCGTGGTGACCCTTCGTCGAGGTGTCGCTCAGCATGCGCCGTGTCGGATTGCGACGCAATGACCGGCAAGCCACATCTGGCTGTCCGCCCCGCGAGCGGCCCGACCGTTGACATTGGGTGCATCACACCTCTCAGCGAGCGATGCATACGATGAGGCCATGACCACGAACCCTGCTGCCTGGCATCCAGATCCGATGGGCCGCCATCAATTGCGATACTGGGACGGGAACGCCTGGACCGACCACATCTCCAATAACGGTGTCCCCGGCTTGGATCCGCTGCAACCGTCGCCGCCCGACGCGGCCACGACCGATCGGGCGAGCGCCCTTGATCGCCTCGACGCCGCGCTCACCATCGCACACGGGGGCGATCCCGCCAAGATTCAGGCACAGGTGACCGGCACCGGAATCCGCGGTGCCGGCGTTGCGGGCGCAGCATTCACTGGCGGCGGCTCGATCTTCAATGAGCCGATTTTGGTCGTGAATCAAAAGGCAAAACTCATAGAACTAAAAAACCAGTATGCGGTTTTCGATCAGAACGGCCGCCAGATCGCCACCGTAAACGAAGTGGGCCAGAGTGCGGCCAAGAAGGCGCTGCGACTGCTGAGCAACCTCGATCAGTTCCTCACTCACAAGCTAGAGATCACCGACCCGGCGGGTCAGGTGCTCTTGCGGATCACGCGTCCGGCCAAAGTAATGAAGAGCACCGTAATTGTGAGCGACGGCCGGGATCAGGAGATTGGCCGCATTGTGCAGGACAATGTCTTCGGCAAAATTCATTTCACCCTACAGGCGGGCGGCCAAGTCCTTGGATCGATTCGCGCCGAGAACTGGCGAGCGTGGAACTTCCGCATCGAGGATGCCACCGGGACCGAGGTCGCTCGCATCACCAAAACCTTTGAGGGGGTCGCCAAAGCGATGTTTACTACAGCCGACAACTACGTCGTGCAGGTGCACACTCAAATCCCTCAGCCTCTCCTGACGCTCGTCGTGGCATCGTCGTTGTCTGTGGATACTGCGCTCAAGCAGGACTCCAACTAGTCGAGGGCCCGCAGTCGGCCTACAGTTCATCGACGGCGAGAGACCTCGTCCCACGATCTCGCGCCGACCGACTCAGGAGCCATAGATGCACGACACAGACACGCCCACCGGGTTCCCAATCACCCTCTACTGGCGCCCGGGCTGCCCGTTCTGCTCAGAACTGTTGTGGCATCTCGATCGTACGGGGGTCATATTCGACAGGGTGAACATCTGGGCCGATGCCGAGGCGGCCGCTTTTGTACGATCGGTCGCTGGCGGAAATGAGGTCGTCCCGACGGTCACGGTCGGAGAAACCTCGCTGGTGAACCCCTCAATTGATCAAATCCTGGCCCTGCGCGACGCCGCCTGAGCCAACGCGTCGTCGGCGCGCTACAACGGGGCCATGAAATCTTGGGATGAGTGGC
>JAYTVF010000169.1:0-6219 GCA_043744155.1 Acidimicrobiia bacterium
GCACTGGCGAGAACCACCTTGCGGCTATTCCATACGGCCAAGGGCGCCGCGCTGGTGATCTGTAGGGCTAAGGCCATGGCTGCCTCTACCGCCTCACCGGGAGCGACGAGGCGGTTCACCAAACCAAGCTGGAAGGCACGGTCGGCCGACAGGGGCTCACCGGTCAGGATCATCTCCATGGCGACGTTGCGCCCGATTGCCTGCGGGAGCCGGTAGAGGCCGCCCGCACCGGCGACGAGGTTGCGCTTCACCTCGGCCAGACCAAACGACGATTGCGTCGTGGCGACCACCATGTCACAGGCCAGCACGAGCTCGCATCCACCGGCCGTGGCGAGGCCGTCGACGGCGGCGATCACTGGCTTGACCCGTTCGCGGTACACGAATCCGCCAAATCCACCCCGCGCGGTGTTCAACCCGGCGGCCTGTCCTGAGTTGATGGCCTTGAGGTCGGCGCCAGCGCAAAAGACCGGCTTCGTCTGGCCGGTGGTGTTGGCGCGAAGGAGGCCGACCCAGACGTTCGGGTCGGCCTCCATGGCGTCAATTGCCGCCTCCAAGCCTGCCGCAACGTCGCCATTGATGGCATTGCGTGCTTCGGGGCGGTTCAACGTTATGACAGCAACTTGCCCGACGACCTCGTATTCGACCATCTGATCATGTTAGGCGACGCCGTGCTGCGACGGTACTAGTCCGCAGTGTTCGCCGATGATGTGAAATCGTCGGCCGATGAGGTGACCGAAGCAACAGCGGTCTCAGCAGCTGCAGATTCGACTCCGACCGCTGAGGGATCCTCGACGACAACTACCGCGTTGGTCGTCTCGAAGGGCTCGACTGTGGCGGGCTCGACTGTGACGGGCTCGACTGTGGCGGGCTCGACTGTGGCGGGCTCAGCCACGGCTCCGACGGTGACCTCGTCAGCGGCCGGAGCCTCCGGCGGAGCCGATTCGCCGACGGCTCCCGGTGCGGAGGGGGGAGCGGGCGGACGGAGACCAGGCTTACGGGCGGGCCGGGGTGCCCGGCCGGCGCCGCCGGCGGGTGCGTCGACGCCGAACATGGCGGCAATGGCGGGAAGCTGGCGGGCCAGGCGCTTGACCGTTGAGGTCAGTTCATCGGACGGCGTCGCCGGTACACCCGTCGGCACCACCTGGTTGCGTACCGGGGAGAACGCCAGGGCGTCAAGAACGGCCACCCAACGATCACTGGGGGCATCGGGGGAAATCGTGGCGGTAGTGGCTTCGGCCAACTTCACAGACAGCTCCGGTGGGAACCGCACACCAGCCTTGGGCGGCCGGGACGACAATCGCAGTGCGCGGATCGACTTTCCGGTGTTGATCGACTGGGTGATCTCGCTCAGCCAATCGCCGTGCTCGGCTTCCTGACGGAGGTTCAGCGCGGCCTTGAGGTCGGCGGCCAGCAGCCGGGTCGACTCTTCGCGGGCCACGATTGGCTCGTCACCAGCAACAACGACCGAGCGGAGATCGCGCAGATCGATCTCCTGCACATCGGCCTTGGCTGCTTCGGCGCGGTCGAGCCACTCGGCTACGCGCAGCTGCGGCAAAAGGTTCTCGGCCAACTGCAGCACCCCAGCTGACTTGATCTCTTGCTGCCCCGCTGCTTTCAGCTCTTCATTTTGCTCGCTCAGCGCCTGGCGCACGGCCGGGATACCGCCGCGAAGCACCTGCTCTGCAATGGGCTTGTGTTCCTCAGGCAGCGCGGCCATAACGGCATTGCGATGCTTGCGGCCGGCGCGAAGACGCTTGGCTTTGGGTTTCTGTGGGGCTTCGGCATACGCGGGGCGTGCGGGACGCGAACTGCGATCGCCTTCGGGACGCGGTGTGCGGGGCCCGCGGTCGCCTTCCGGGCGCGTCGGGCGTGCGGGACGGTCACCTTCGGGACGTGGTCCGCGGGGCGGACGGTCGCCTTCGGTGCGAGGGCCACGAGGCGGACGATCTCCGTCGGCACGCGGACGACTCGGTCCGTCGCCGCGGGGACGGTCGGGGCGATCACCTCGGTCGGGACGGTCACCACGGTCACGCCGTGGGCCGCTTCCCTTCGGCGCGAGCGTTTGCAAAACGGGCTCGAAATCCTTGCCGGACCCGAGTACCTGCAGTCGTTCAGCCTCTTTGCGGCCGCCTTTGGCCGGGGTGACGGACAGCACGGTGATGCCGTCGAGATCGAAGTCGGCCTCCGCCCGGTAGGCGTCGCCCACCTTGGTGTCGATGGGAAGCAGAGCCCCGTCAAGGATTCCCTTCGGTTCACGGGCGCCAACGGCACGCCAGGTCCAAGTGCCGTCACCACGGTTACTGGTGAGTTCGAGTTCAATCCTGCGGGACATGGGGAACAACGCTAGTTCGTTCGGTGGTGTTGGGACCATTGCGTGCGTTTCTCCTCTATCGCGTAGATTTTCGGCATGGCGATTTATGCATTGGGCGACGTTGAGCCGACTATCCACCCAACGGCTTTTATCCACCCCGAGGCTGTTGTCATCGGCAATGTCGAGATCGGTGAGCAGAGTTCGGTGTGGCCCGGTGCGGTCATTCGTGGCGATGGTCTTTGCATCCGTATCGGTGCGCGCACCTCGATCCAGGATGGGTCTGTGCTGCATACGACGGATCATGACGGCACGACCGTGGGTGATGACTGCGTGATCGGCCATCTGGTGCACCTTGAGGGCTGCACCATTCAGAACGGTGTGCTCGTGGGTGTCGGCGCCGTGGTACTGCATCGCGTTCTGGTCGAAACGGGTGCGGTTGTCGCCTCGAACGCTGTCTTACTAAACGATTTCGTTGTGCCGAGCGGTGCTATTGCCATGGGGGTCCCGGCCAAGATCCGTGAGGGCGCCGCGCCCGTCGGCCTGGCCCGTGGAGGGGCTGCGGTCTATGTCGGACTTGCCGAGCGTCATCGCACCACGATGCGGCGGGTTGGATGACCCTTGGGCTGATTATCACGGCTCCTGTCGCCGAGGCAGAGTTGGCCACTGACGCGCTGTGGGTGCTCGGGGCAGTAGCGGTGGAAGAGCGATCGGCAGGGGATCACGTCGAGTTGTGGACGAGCCTTGGCGAAGATCGCGACGCAATCATGGCGGCGCTGCCCTCGACGTGGTCGTACCGATTCGAGGAGATGGACGATTCGGTGGCCAACAGGTGGCGGGCTTTCGCGACGCCGACGCACATCAGCCCGAGCCTCGTTGTCTGCCCCACATGGGCGACGTATGAGCCATCGCCGGGGGAGCGGGTTGTCTCGATCGAACCGGGCGCTACGTTCGGGATGGGTGATCACCCAACGACCGTGCTGTGCCTGCGTGCCGTGGAACGCCTTGTGACATCGGGCAGTGACATACTCGACGTTGGTTGTGGAAGCGGTGTACTGAGCGTTGCGGCCCTTCTCCTCGGGGCCGGGCGGGCGGTCGCCATCGACATCAACCCGGCGTCGGTCAACGTCTCCTTAGAGAATGCGCAACGAAACGGCGTGGTTCTCGGGTTGTCAGTCTCGACCACATCCTTAGCCGATGTCATCGGGGACTACGACCTGGTGCTTGCCAACATCTTGGCCCCAGCCCTGATCGATTTGTCAGAAGATCTGCGTCGGGTGCTGAAGCCCGGTGGGCATCTGGTGATCAGTGGCATACTTGCCGACAACTTCGACCACGTGCTGGCCGCCCTCGGCCCTCTCACCGTCATCGAAACCTTTACCCTTGACGTCTGGGCCGCGGTCGTACTGGGCTGGCCGACCGACGGCTGATCGGGCTTTGCGAGGCGAACGTCGCAGCGAGATGCGCGCCGGTGCAGGATTCGCGCCGAAGTTCGGCGCTGCTCGTGGGGCCGCGGGCCCTTCGTCCTAGAGATGCAAAAGACTGGCCACGGAGTGGGCGATTTCGGCCGGATGGAGGTCGATCTGAAAGGTGGCGTGGCCTCCGACCCCGACGGTGGCACCGAGATCTGCCCCGATCGAAATCTTCTGTTTGGTGATTTTGGCGTCGAGTTTGACCGACCCGCCAACGCCGTAGGTGAAGCCTGCATCTCCGCCCGCGCCGACGCCGCCGACATCGACGTGACCAGAGGTGCCGACTTCGCCGCCCAGGAACGCCGCCACCCCGGCGCTGGCGGCGACCCCTTCCCCGGTGATGGAGACAACGCCGTCGGCGGTTAGCTTGGCTTCGATGGTGGCGTGCACCTCAGCCTCGGCGTTGACGTAGTTGGAGCGGAAGCTCCCATCAGCCGAAAGTGTGACCCCCGCAGCAAGTTCGAGGCTGACTCCAAGGTTGGCTCCGCTCTTGTCAACACCAGACGTGACGGTTGCTTTGGCACCAGCATGAACTTCGGCCTGCGCCGATCCGCCAAAATTGCGACCCTGCTTGTGGACGCGGACGACTGTTTGCGCCGATTTCTCGACCGTGTGCTGGCTGGTGACTACCTGAACCTTTCCGTATGTGTTGGGGCTAGTCGGCTTGGCCGATGTCGCAGGAGCGGCCGTAGCACGCGGGCGCGTCGGAGCGGATTGAGCGGCGGTGGCGTTCGGGCGCTGCTCGGTCGCGCCATTCGGCCGAACGCTGGAGGGACCCTTCGGACGCGGAGCCGTTCGACTACTGGCGGACGGCCTGTTGCGAGACAACTTCTGCTCAGGCAGGACCGGCACCGGAGTGGCCGTCGGGCGACCTCGTCTCTGGTACACGGGATTGTCGAATGGCAAGCCGGAAAAATGGACGTGGTTCGAAGCGCTCTGCAAAGCGTTCTGGGCCTGGCGAATGGCCCGGTCGTACTCGGAAAGCACGTCGTGGAACGAGCGGCGAAGCAGACTGAGCCGTCCGATTGCATCGGCCAGTTGCTGCTGCCACGCCGGCCACCGCGGATCCGTGCAGGTGGTGTTGACCAGACGTTGCTGTAGCCAGTAGATCGTGTGCTCGCATCCGGCGGCCTCATGAGCGACCGACTGCCCGCTTCGCTGGGCCTGGTCCAGGACATTGGCGTGGTGGCCCATCACTTCGGCCACGTTGTGGAGCGACTGGATCGTGGTCAAGCAGAACTGGCGACCAACGATGGCCATCGAGCGAAAATTTGCCGCCGCGTCACCGGTCCAGGTCAAGCTGAAGCCGTCGTCGATCGCTCGCAGACAATCCAGCAGTCGAGAGATCGCGTCTGCCCGTTCCACCAACCTTGCCGCGTAGGAACGGATGTCACCCGGCACGCCGGGAAACGGATCGTGGTCGGCCAATGGACGGTAGCTGGTCATGATCCCTCGACGTTCGATGACGTGATGGCACCCGCCAGCGCAGCTTCAGCGGATATGTAGTCCGATGCACCGAGGTCGAGCCCGCCAGTGAGTTCGTCGATCCATCGCCGTAGATCGTGTATCCCATCGCTCAGAAACCGATGGGAGTCATCGAGAGCGCCGAGCAAATCGCTACGACCTGCCACCCCGTGCCCGCGGGGGAGCGCCTGTACTGCGTCCGCCCGCCCTCGAAGCGTGCGGGCGGCGTTGGTGAGATCTGCGGGCGTGACAGCGATCGACACGTGGTCCTCCTCCGGTGGCGTTGCCGCAAGAGTGTGCGACTGCGCCCGGTGATCGGAAGCGCCAACGAGTACCTAAGGCGCGACCCCCTACCCCATGAAGCCGAAGAGGTGGCCTGCCACCTTTCGCATCTGGATCTCTTCGGAGCCTTCGGTGATGCGGTACCGACGATGATGGCGATAGATGTGCTCGAAGGGCTTATGACGCGAGTAGCCCATGCCGCCGTGCACCTGCATGGCAAAGTCGGCGGCCTGGCAGCAGAGGCGATTCGCCCTGTAGTTGCACATCGAAACCTTGTCGGACAGTTTCAGGGCGACGTCGGGCTTGGCCATCGTGTCCATCTGAGCGGCCGTCTTGTAGATCAGAAGACGCAGCATCTCGGCCTCTGTGGCCAGTTCGACCAGGGGAAATTGAATGGCCTGATTCGTCGCAAGCGCCTTCCCGAAGGGCTTTCGTTCGCGCGCGTACTTCACCGACTCATCGATACAATACTGCGCAGCGCCTAGAGACGACGCGGCCTGCCGGATGCGGTTCTCGTGCACGAAATGCTGGGCGACGGCTAGCCCCATATCAAGCTCGCCCAAAATGGCGGTCGCGGGCACCCAAACATTGGTGTATTTCACCTTCGGGTGATCGGTCGGCATGTTGAATGTCCACATGTACTCGCCGATCTCGAAGCCGGGCGTGTCGGTCGGCACGACAAAGCAGGTGATA
>JAYTVF010000170.1:0-1935 GCA_043744155.1 Acidimicrobiia bacterium
CGCGATGACGTCGAGGCCTATGCCGCCTTCCGGGTCGGCTATCACCGCGGACTCGATCGGCTCCGGGCCAACGGGTGGCGCGGCAGCGGATACGTGCGCTGGAACCATGAGGAAAATCGTGGCTTTCTTCGGGCGCTGCGGGGTCTTCGGGACAAGGCCGCGGCCATTGGTGAGTACGACGAAGCCGAGCGGTGCGACCACTTCTTGGTCCAACTCGATCCCTCGGGCGTGCCCGCGCAGGGCTGAGGCCGGTGGCGGTCACAGAAACAGCGGCTCCTCAATCGTCGGAGACACCGGAATTCACCGGTGCAGTACTGCTCGGTGGGGCCTCACGTCGTTACGGTGCTGACAAGGCGCTGGCGACCCATCACGGTCAGGCAATGGGCGAGCGTGTGATCGGTACCTTGCTGGCATCGGGAGCGTTGTCCGTCATGACGGTTGGCGGCCCCGACCGTGGATTTTCGGTTCAGCACGTGAATGATCGCTATCCGGGCGAGGGT
Organism: Acidimicrobiia bacterium; assembly: GCA_043744155.1. Lineage (GTDB taxonomy): Bacteria > Actinomycetota > Acidimicrobiia > Acidimicrobiales > Ilumatobacteraceae > JANMCE01. The sequence goes on from JAYTVF010000170.1 coordinate 501, forward strand.
CCGCTTGGCGGTCTGCTCTCTGCCATCGTGGCCTGTCCCACCGACCTCATGGTGGTGTTGGCGTGTGACCTGCCCGACCTTACGGCGGCCACCGTGCGCCAGCTCGTGGCGGCGAGCGCGCGGAACATCGACTGCGTCGCCGCCGTGGCCGTTACCGATCGAATGGAACCGCTTTGTGCCTGTTACCGAGTGGCTCTCGTGGCGCCTACTGCCCAGCTCTGTTTTGACCAAGGCATCCGTTCGCTGACGACATTTCTGAACACCGTCAAGATTTTGCGTGTAGTTCTTCCGGACCGTGGTGAGTTGCGCAACGTCAATACCCCCGACGATCACCTAACGTAGGAACCCGATGGCCGTCAAAGAGATCTCCGTTTCCGAGTTGCACGCTGCACAAGTAGCCGGCATCCCCGTCTATGACGTCCGGGAACCGGACGAATTCGTCGCCGGCCACGTTCCCGACGCCATTGCCGTGCCGCTCGGCGAAGTGATGGATCGACTCGAGGAATTCCCCGTTGACCGCCCGTTCGCCGTGATCTGCCGGTCGGGGGCGCGTTCGATGCGAGCCGCCCAGTACCTGGACCAACAGGGTCGCACCTGTGTCAATGTGATGGGTGGCACGCTGGCCTGGATCGACGCTGGGTTCGAGGTCTCCACGGAATCCGACGCCACGTGACATCGTTGGCGGCGGCGGCCCCGGTTGAGCTCGACGTAGAGATGATCACTGACGCGGGGCGATTGGCGGTACTGATCGACACGCTTCGTGACGAACCGTTGTACGCCGTTGACACCGAGTTTCATCGTGAAAAGTCGTATTTCCCGAAAGTTGCTCTCGTCCAGATCGCCTGGCCGACCGGCATCGCACTGATCGATCCGCTCGCCGTCGATCTGCACCCGCTCGCCGAGATTTTGGAAGGGCAAGGCTGCGCAGTTCTCCACGCCGCCCAGCAGGACCTCGAGGTTATGGCCCGATCCTGCGGTGCGGTACCACGCGAGCTTTTCGATACCCAGATCGCGGCCGGTTTCCTCGGCCACGCCACGCCATCACTGGTGAATTTGGTACAAGGCGAGCTCGGCATCCGGCTGCCCAAAGGCGATCGCCTCACCGACTGGTTGCGTCGGCCGCTCACCAAAGATCAATGCACCTACGCTGCATCTGATGTCGCCCACCTGCTCGAATTGCACCGTCGGTTTGTCGAGCAACTCAACGCCGTTGGGCGTTTGTCGTGGGTGGAGACAGAATGCGAAGGGCTACGGGTGCGCCCGACCGGGCCTCATGACCCCGAGATGGCCTGGTCGAGGCTGAAAGACGTACGAACGTTGCGGGGACCGGCGCGAAACGTCGCCCGTGCGGTGGCGGCCTGGCGCGAACGTCGAGCTGCCGAGACCGACCAACCCGTGCGGTTCGTGCTGCCGGATCTGGCCATCCTTGGCTTGG
>JAYTVF010000171.1:0-6198 GCA_043744155.1 Acidimicrobiia bacterium
CCGGTAGCCGATTGAAATAGTTGAGGGCCGCGTTCACATCGTTTTCCCAAAATTCGCTGGCCAGGTCATAGACGATCTCAAGACCGTTCCCGTCTGGATCCGAGATGTAGGCGCTGTGCGTCATGCCGTGATTGCCACGCACCTCAAAGGCCACGTTGCAGTGCTGCAAGTGGGCGAGTTGGGCCTGCCAAGCCTGCTGCGTCGGATATCCGATGGCCAAATGATTCAGACCGACCGCGGTCTTGGGGTTGAATCCAACCCATGAGCCAGCCTCGGGCACGTTTGCCGGCTCGGTCACTTCGAGCAAAGCGATGTCGTGATGCGTTTCCTCACTTCCTCGGTAGAACCGCATGCGCGTCGTCGGAAACGTCTCCCGGTTGAGCTCGCCACACTGCTCGAAACCGAGCACATCGGTGTAGAAGCGGTGTGACTTTTCCAGATCGCGGACAGCCAGAACCAAGTGATTGATTCGGGCGCCCTTCGATGGCTTGGACGCAGTGGTCGACATCCTGATCCCCTATGTTCGTTCCCTGTGCGCATAGTAAGGTTCCCTGCGATTTAGCGCAACGCCTACAGATTACGATGCCACGCCATGACGGTTACCTACGCCTTCGATGGTCCCTTGTTTTTGCGCGAAGACGAGGGCTATGAGACCGCTCGTATCGAACGCGTCTTCAATGCCCGAAAGCCAGACCGCTTCCCCGTCGCCGTGCTCGAGGCGGCCAACGATGCCGACGTCGTCGCCGGCGTACGCCTCGCGTTGGCCAAGGGGTGGAAGGTGTCGATACGAGCCGGCGGCCACTCTTGGGCGGCATGGAGCGTGCGAGATGAGGCACTACTGATCGATCTCGGTCGCATGCGCGAGCTACGACTCGACCCCGAACGACACCTGGCCATCGTGTCGCCGTCGCTACAGGGCGGCCAAGATCTGGGCCTATTCCTAGCCGAGCACGGCTTTCAGTTCACCGGCGGCCACTGCTCGACGGTGGGGTTAGGCGGCTTCGTACTGCAGGGCGGCCAGGGTTGGAACAGCCGCACCTGGGGCTGGGCCTGCGAAAACTTAATGGCCATCGATGTGGTCACCCCCGACGGCAACTTGGTGCATGCCAGTGAGACCCAGAACGCCGAACTGCTCTGGGCGGCGCGCGGTTCAGGCCCCGGATTCTTCGGTGTGGTTACCCGCATGTATCTGAGAGTGCATCCGACACCTGGGGTGATGGCGCAAACCACCTATGTGTTCCCGATGTCGTGCTTCAACGAACTGATGACATGGGCGCACAAGGTGTTGCCAACGCTGCCGACCGAAGTCGAGCCGGTCATTGTCGGCGCTCGAACACCGATCCCCTTTCCGCCCGATGTCGACTTGCCCCCCAACGCACCCGAGCCAGGCGAGGCCTACCTGGTGATGCACACCACCTGCATGGTCGACGACATGGATATGGCTCGCCGCTACATGGCTCCGTTGGAAACATGCCCGGCGCTTGATCGCGCCATCGTGCGGAACTTCTGTCTGCCGACCTCGCTCGCCGAAGAGAATCCCATCATGGACGCCCAAAACCCCAAGGGTCTGCGCTATCACACCGACTGCCTCTGGACCGATGCCTGTGCCGCCGACCTGGTGCCGGCGATGCAGCCGATGTTCGCCACGCTTCCGACCATCGCGTCGTTCTGTATCTGGTACGGCTGGGCCCCGACGCGTCCTTTGACCGATATGGCGTTCTCGATGGAGGCAAACGTGTATTTGGCGGTCTACGCCATGTGCGATACCCCCGAGGAGGACGACGGTGTGAGGGCGTGGCTGGCCGAACGCATGACCGCTCTGACCCCCTTCGCCAAAGGCCTCTACCTGGGCGACTCGGATTTCACCCGACGATCGGCTCGCTTCATGGCCGATGCCAACTTCGACAAGCTGCAATCGCTGCGGGAGAAATACGATCCGACGCACGTTTTCGCCTCGTATCTGATTGATCCTGCCTTCACCATAAACCGCTGACGGGCCTCACCGACCAAACCTCTGGCGGTTCGCTCTGCGCACATTCCTCATCGTCAGGTAACCTGACGATGAGGGAACGAAAGCTTGGGGCATCGATGCAACTAGGAGTCGTATTTTCACAGGCGGGCAGCGGCACCGATCCTGCTGCGTTCCGACGGTTCGCGACCGAGTCCGAAGCGGGCGGTTATGGGCACTTCATGGCCTACGAAGAGGCTCTCTCGCTCGGATTCAGCCACCTGAGTTTCGGGTACCACCGTATGGCCGATCCGACAGCCAGCCTCGACAAGCACCTGTCGATCATCCTCGGAGTCAAAGCAGAGGCAGACCATCTTGTTGGATAGCGACGACCTCACCGGCCCGGTCACGCCCAGCCTCAGCTACATCGTTGGGCGACTCGACCGGGTCGTGCGGTCCGCCATCGCCACCGCACTGCGTGATCAGGGATTATCGGTCGGTCAGTACACCGTGCTGAGCGTGCTCGGCCACCGCGGCTCGCTCTCCAACGCCCAATTGGCACGGCGGTCCTACGTGTCGCCGCAGTCGATGAACGAGGTGCTGCTGAACCTGGAAAATCAAGGCTTTGTCACTCGGGAGGACGACCCGAATCACGGCCGTATCCGCCGCACCGTCCTCACCGCCAAGGGACGAGATGCCCTGGCTGCCTGCGATGCCCTGGTGAGCAACGTCGAGGTAGAGATGACGGCCTCGCTTACGCCCAGCGACCGCCTTGTGCTGCAGCACCTGATGATCGAATGTGTGCACGGACTGCACGGCGGCTTTCCGCAGCTTTCGTGACTATGACGGGTTCGCGATTGCCTTGTCGAGTATCAACAACCCTGAGATACTGCGGCTCGAGGTCGTACGCCAGGGAGCACCGTTGATTATGGGAACGACATGTTGACTATTGCCGAGACCATCGACCACGCCCGTCGAAACTTTCCCGACCGGGAAGCACTGGTCTGCGGTGACGTGAGACTCACCTTCACCGAACTGTACCGACGATGCGAACAACTGGTCGGTGCTGTGTACGGCCTGGGCATAGGACCCGGCGATCGCGTGGCGGTGCTGGCGGCCAACTGTCACCGTTTCGTCGAAGCATTCGTCGCCCTGCCGTCAGGCGGGCTTGTCATCGTGCCGCTCAACTATCGGCTGGCCGATGCCGAGTTAGCTGTCATCTTGCAAGACTGCGGCGCCCGCCTGCTTCTTACCGATCGCGACCCAGGCACGCTGGCCGATTCGCTCGAGCATGTCGTGCGATGGCCCAACGAACTCGAGGCCGCCATGGCCCAGGCCGTACCGGCCGCTCTGCATGGCATCGCCGCACCGGAGGATGTTGCTGCGTTGTTCTACACCGGCGGCACCACCGGCAAACCCAAGGGCGTGATGCTCACCCACGCCAACATCGTGGTCAACTCGTTTCACAAGACCGTGGCTGTCGGCCTTCGATCCGACGAAACGTTTCTGGCGGCACCCGCCATGTTCCATGTGGCCGGCATCGCTCCCCTGCTCAGTCTGATGACGCTCGGTGCGCGCACCGTGAGTTACCCGATGTTCGATCCGGTCGGATGCCTCGACGCCATCGAGCGCGAAGGTTGCACCATGATGATGCCGGTGCCGACCATGTTGGCGGCCATGGTCGATGAGCAACGACGCCAACCCCGAACGCTGTCGACCTTGCGCCTGCTGGGGCATGCCGCGTCGCCGATCTCCACCGATTTACTGCAACGGGCTGCGGACACCTTTCCCGGTGTCGACCTGGCAGAGTTCTATGGGGCGACCGAAACTACCGCCATCGTCACCTGTCTCCATCACGAGGAGCGCCTCATCGACTCGCCCCTGGCTCGATCCTGCGGGCAAGCGGTGCCGGGCGTGTCGGTGCGCGTGGTGGCCGCTGACGGAGTGGAGCAACCCACCGGTGAGATCGGCGAGGTACTGGTGCGAAGCCGTGCCGTGATGGCCGGGTACTGGAACAATCCCCCCGCCACCGCCGCAGCCCTTCGTGGCGGCTGGTACTACACCGGTGACCTCGGCTATCTCGACGCCACATCTCATCTCTTCCTGGTCGACCGGGCCAAGGACATGATCGTCACCGGGGGTGAAAACGTGTATTCGATCGAGGTCGAAAACGCCTTGGCCTCCCATCCCGATGTCGTGGAAGCCGCGGTCTTCGGCATACCGAGTGAACGATGGGGCGAAGCCGTGCACGCCACCGTCGTATCCGCATCGGACAGGCCACATCTGGCAGCCGATCTGATCGCCCACTGCCGAGCGCGTATCGCCGCGTTCAAGGTGCCCAAGGCCATCGACATTCGAACCGAACCGTTGCCGAAATCGGGGCCGGGCAAGGTACTCAAACGGGAGCTCCGCGACCCGCACTGGAAGGATCATGATGGCAACCTCATCTAAACCCCGCCACATCGGCATCGTGATGCCCAACCAGGGTGCCACCATCGACGGGCTCACCGCGCACCTCGTCGAGCTCGAACGGCTCGGGTTCGACAGCGCGTGGATGCCGGGCATCCCCAACGGACCCGATGTACTCACGCTGCTCGCCGTCGTCGGGCGGGCGACCTCTCGCATCGAGCTCGGTACCGCGGTCGTACCGACCTACCCCTGCCATCCCATCGCACTTGCGTCACATGCCCTCACGGCCAACGCCGCGCTCGGCGGTCGACTCACGCTGGGCATCGGCGTCTCCCACAAGGTCGTCATCGAGCGACAGTACGGGCTTGACTACAGCAAACCGGTCGGGCATCTACGCGAGTACCTGCAGGTGCTTCGTCCGCTGCTCGAGAACCAGTCGGTCGACTTTTCCGGCACGCACTTTCGTTCACGTATCCGACTCAACATCGAAACGGGCGGGGTAGCGCCACCCCCGGTCATCATCGCCGCACTTGCCCCAAAGATGCTGCAACTGGCGGGCGAGTTGGCCGATGGCACGGTGACCTTTATGTGCGGTCCAGCCACGATTCGGGACCACATCGTGCCCGGCATCACCACCGCAGCCGCGAACGCAGGACGCCCCGCGCCGCGGGTGGTGCTCGGCGTACCGGTGCTCTGCACCGACGACGTGGTGGCAGGCCGGTCTGTGGCCGCCCACGAGTTCGCGATGTACAGCAAGCTCCCGGCGTATCGGGCCATGATGACCAAAGAAGGAGCCGCTGGTCCCGAGGATGTCGTTGTCGTCGGCGACGAACGAGCCGTGGCCGGTGCGGTAGCGGCCGCATTTGCGGCCGGGGTCACCCATTTTCAGGCCACACCATGTGGCACGCCCGACGACATCGCTCGCACCATTGCCTGCCTAGCCGCCATCCGTAATGGATTCACACCCGACTCCGACCCCCTGTTCACGACGCCGAGATAGGACCGCCATGATTCACGCCTACCAAGCTGGTCTGACCGAGATCGGCGATGGTGCGTTCGCGTATCTGCAGCCCGACGGCAGCTGGGGTTGGAGTAACGCCGGCCTGCTGGTCGGATCCGAGTCGTCGTTCTTAATCGACACGCTCTTCTCGCTGGATCTTACCCAACGCATGCTCGACGCCATGGCCGTCCATACAGTGTCGGCGCCGATCGCCACGCTGGTCAACACACACGCCAACGGCGACCACTGCTTCGGCAATCAGTTGGTGCATGGGGCACGAGTCGTAATGTCGGAGGCAACGGCGGAGGAATTGACGAAGGTACCCGCGTCGCTGCTGCACGCCATGAAACAAGACCCGGGGCCGCTGGGCGATGTGTTTCGCCACATGTTCGGACCGTTCGATTTCAGCGGCATCGACGTGCCGCCGCCCGACCAGACCTTCCACGGTAGGCTTGATCTCACCATTGATGACCGGGCGATCGAGCTGATTCAACTCGGCCCCGCCCATACCGACGGCGATGTCATCGTGCATGTGCCCGACGCCCAGCTTGTGTACACCGGAGACCTGCTCTTCATCGACGGCACGCCGATTGTACCCGACCTCTTCCTCAGCATGGGCCGCATGGCCGGCATCATCTAACCAACACCGCCGGTACAACATGTTCCGGCCGCCGATCCGGCCGCCGATCACCGCTCGTCTACCTGCGCATTGGTTGGCCGAAGAGAACAGGTTTCACCCCCGTACCCTCAATCTAAACCTAGACTTGAGGGTTACATCAGCGATCGACGAGGCCGACAGGGGCAGGTCATTCGGCCTAATTTGGGCCCGGTCCTCCCGGCG
>JAYTVF010000172.1:0-1930 GCA_043744155.1 Acidimicrobiia bacterium
CTGCCGATGTACAGACACTGGTCTGCCTCGTGGAGCAACACCTCTTGCTGCCCGAGACCGCAACGCGTCGAGACGTGTTCGATCCGGGTACCGCCGAAGCGGTGGCCAAGGCGGTGGGTGACGTCGATACCCTTGACCTGCTGCGCGCCCTCACCGAAGCCGACAGTCGCGCCACCGGACCCTCTGCCTGGACCTCATGGAAAGCCGGACTCATCGGTGATTTGGTGCGGGCGACGAGCGATCACTTGCGCGGCCGTAAGCCTGCGGTGGCCGCCAGTGGCCTGAGTGACCGTCACGCCGGACTGCTTGATGCCGCCCGGGCTCAGAGCGGGGTGCATGTGCAGGCCGATGATGCCACCTTCACCGTGGCCACCAGCGACCGGCGAGGGTTGTTCGCAATCATCACCGGCGTGCTGGCGGCTCATGGCATCGATGTATTGGCCGCCACGGTCGCGACGACGCAAGACGGCGTCGCCGTGGATGAGTTTCGGTTCACCCGTCGGGTGGGCGGTACACCGGATTGGCCCAAGGTCGAGGCTGATCTGCGGTCGGCCCTGTCTGGCCGGCTCGATCTCGAAGCCCGCATCGAACGTCGGGCCCGGCTCTATCGCTCGTCAGCGACGGCGTTCCCCTATGTCGAGCATCCCCAAGCTCAGCTCTTGATCGACAACGACACCTCGACGGATGCCACCATCGTCGAGGTACGGGCTCCGGACGCTCCAGCACTGCTTTTCCGACTGGCCAGTGTGATCTCGCGCCAGGGGCTCGACATCCGCCACGCCAAGGTCGCCACCCTCGGCCACGAGGTAGTCGATGTGTTCTACGTGCGCTGTGGGTCAGCGACGGAGGCCGCCAAACTCTCTCAAGAACGCTGCGACGAGCTGTCGTCGGCTATCAATGCGCTGCTTGCCCGTTCCGGGCCACCAGCTGAGCGGGAGCAAACAGGACCACGATAGGCGCGCTCAGCCGTCACACAACCTGCGGGTCTGATGCACACAACCTGCCCCGATTCGTTGGGCCGGGTCTCATCTCAACCCAGGTTGTGCGACGGGGGACGTGGCAAATTTGGGTGAGGAGACCTACGCGTCGGCTTTCGGGGCCAGCGTAATGCTGACCGAGAGGTCGGCGGCTTCTGCGGTTTCCAAGTGGTCGATGGAGCCCGCGGCGACAAGGTCGCGTGTGCCGCCTTCGAGCGACGCCAGGAAACCGACTGTTGCGTGCACCACACACCGGTCGACGCCGTGTCGTTGGCTGACCTGGCCCTCGGTTTTAGCCCGTCGCACGCGGGATAACACATCGAACGTTGCGTCCAGGACATCTTCGTCCCCGGCCACGTCGGCCACGGTCGGCCAGGTGGCGTTGTGCACCGAGCCATCCTGGTTCCAGGCCCACACGGTATCGGTGGTGAAGGGAAGGAACGGGGCGAACAGCAGGTGCAACGTGCGGATCGCTTGTCGCAGCGCAGCGCGAGCCGACCCGGATCCGGCGACGTCCTGGTAGGCGCGTGTCTTCACCAGTTCGACGTAGTCGTCGCAGAACCACCAGAAGAAGTTCTCGGTTCGCTCGAGGGCTCGGGCGTAGTCGAAGGAGTCGAAGGAAGTGGTTGCATCCACAATCACCCCGTCGAGGCGGGCCAACATGGCGGCGTCGATGGCGGTGAACTCGCTGGGAGCGGCCTCGGGCGCAGGCATCGAGAGCACGAACTTGGAGGCGTTCAGAAGTTTGTTGGCCAGTTTGCGGCCGACTTTCATCTGACCTTCGTCGAATGCGGTGTCGGTGCCCGGGCGGGCCGACGCGGCCCAGTAGCGCACGGCGTCGCTTCCGTACTGTTCAAGCAGTGGCATGGGCGTCACCACGTTGCCCTTGGATTTGGCCATCTTCTTCCGGTCGGGATCGAGGATCCAACCCGACAGGGCGGCGTTGGTCCATG
>JAYTVF010000173.1:0-6195 GCA_043744155.1 Acidimicrobiia bacterium
GTGACTGATTTCGCTACCGACACCGGCCCGGTCATCGACATGCAAATGGTGCAGGAACCCGGCGGTTGGGCCATGTACTATGCCACCTTCGCGAACGGGGGAGAGGTGCGCAGGATGCGCCCGTCGGGTGCGATGACCCTGCCCGGCCCCGGTCGACTGGTGCCCATCACGCCGACTCGCGTGCTGGACACGCGCGGCGACATCGGCACGAGCGTCGGCAAGCCCAAAGCCGACAGCACGACGACCTTTCATCTTCCCGAGGCGGTCGTGCCGTCAGGAGCGACAGCCGTCGCCGTCAATGTCACGGGGGTGTCACCAGCGGCTGCGGGGTTCGTCACCGTCTGGCCATCGTGGGTTACCCGGCCAATCACCTCGAACCTGAATTTCGCCTATGCGGGCGAGATGGCCGCCAACGCGATGGTAATGCCGGTTCGCGCTGGTGGTGACATCAATCTGTACACCTACAGCTCGGCCCACCTCATCGTGGATGTCACGGGCTATTGGCTGCCTGCCACTACCGCAACGGCCGGGCGATTCACCGTGACGAAACCGAGTCGAATCCTCGATACGCGCTCGGGCCTTGGCGCGCCTCAAGCCCCGATCGCTGCGCTGGGTCGCATCGACCTTCGGGTGACCGGGCGCGGCGGCGTGCCCTCGGCCGGTGTGTCGGCGGTGGCGATGGTTGTCACCAGCGTGACCGCTTCGGCCCCGGGATTTGTCACGGTTTGGCCGACCGATCAGCCGCTTCCGATGGCGTCATCGCTCAACCCGATGGGTGGTGATGTGAGAGCCAACCTGGTCATCGTGCCGGTAAGCGCTGGCGGCCAAGTAAGCCTCTATAGCTGGTCGCAGACCGACCTGCTGGCCGACGTCGCTGGCTGGTTCACCGACGCATCGGCTCCGTCATCTAGCAGCGGATTACTACAGCCGATAATGCCGACTCGTCTGATCGATACTCGAGCCAACGCCACGACTCGCCTCTCTTCTGGACAAGTAACATCGGTAAAAGTCGATCTGAACACCTCGGTCAATGATCGAGTGGTCGTCTACAACCTCACCGCTACTGGCACCGGCGCCCCCGGCTTCATGACGGCGTTTCCCGTCGGCAGCGGGCGGCCCGAGGCTTCAAACGTCAACTTCGAGGCTGCCGGGCAGACTCGGGCCGCGCTGGCTATCACTAAGGGGACGAACCCGGGTGGGGTTGGACAGTCGCCCAACGTTGAACTCTATGCCTCGGCGTCGACGGATTACATCGTCGATGAGCAGGCGTATTTTCTCTAGCGAGGCGAGCGGGTCACTCATGGCCCCGGTGCTAGCTTGCCCAACGTGGCAACGGGTCGATGTATGTGTGGCGGGGTGCAATACGAGGTGGCCGGTATGTTGCGGGACGTGTGGAATTGCCACTGTTACCGCTGCCGACAGTTCACCGGACACTACCTACCCGCAACGGCGGCGGCCCGAGCCGATGTCGTCTTCCAGAGCGACGAGACACTGGTCTGGTACGCACCGGTTCCTACCGTGCACTATGGCTTTTGTCAGCGGTGTGGTTCGTCGCTGTTCTGGTACGCCGATGACACGGCCGATCAACTGGCCATAGCCGCGGGCAGCTTCGACCAGCCCACGGGACTCTCGACCTCGACGTCATGGTGGACGGCAGAACACGCCGACTATCACCGCCAGCAACCCGGCCTGATCGAGTTTCCCTACGAGTCCTGATCGATGGCTACCGCATGCCCGTCACCGACCCGATGGCCATCGGATCGGGTCGGCGTAACCAGCTACGACCGCCTGACGGCGCGGCCGGTAACGTCGGGTCGACATGCGCTCGCTACTGCCCGACACAACGCCGCTTCGAAAGTCTCCGGCGTTCCGGCGGTACTACATCGGGCAGGTCATTTCGCTGCACGGCAGCCAGATGGCGATCGTGGCGCTGCGCTATCAGGCCTACGACCTGTCGAACAGCACCCTGGTCGTCGGCCTCTTGGCCATGGCACAGATGGTGCCACTACTGGTCGCTGCGATCGGTTTCGGGCAGCTCGCCGATATCTTCGACCGCCGCCGGATCCTACTTGTCACCCAGGTGATTCTGGCGAGCACCAGTATCTTGCTCGCCCTGAACGCGCGACTCGCGCACCCGAGGGTGTGGTTGCTCTTCGTGCTCGGGGCACTGTCATCGTTCGCCGTCGGCATCGACTGGCCGACCCGATCGTCCTTTGTGCCCGGATTGGTCGGCGAGGAACTGCTGCCGTCGGCAATCGCGCTGAACTCCGTGCTCTACAACTTGGCGGCGGTGGTCGGGCCGATCATCGCCGGCTTCGTGGTGCAACGATCCACTTCGACCGCCTATTGGTTGGATGCGGCGAGTTATGTCGTGCTGTTCGCCATGATCTTGGGTTCTGACCCGCAACCACGCTCTGGCGAGGTGAAGCTGGGCTTTACGGCCATCGGTGATGGGCTCAGGTATCTGCGCAGCAACCGACTGCTGCAATCGACGTTCGTGGCCGACATCGGTGCGATGATCTTCGGCCTGCCCGACGCCCTCTTTCCGGCCATGGCCAAGAACGTTTTCAAGGGCGGGCCGAAGGTGTACGGCTATTTGCAGGCTGCGCCGGGCGCGGGAGCGCTCTTGGCCGCATCGCTGAACGGATGGACCAGGCGCATCCGTCGCCAGGGTCGGGCGGTGATCTGGTCGATCGCCGTGTGGGGCTTGGCCATCGCTGGATTTGGTGCCACTCGATCGTTGATCATCGCTCTGGTGTGCCTCGCCATTGCAGGCGCGGCCGATGCCGTCTCGGCCATCTTCCGCTCGACGATCGCCCAGGTTTCGACGCCCGACGAGTACCGGGGGCGCCTCAACGCCCTGTTCGTGGCGGTGGTGCGCGGTGGGCCTCGGGTTGGTGAATTGGAATCCGGCCTGGTCTCCTCGTTCGGTGGCCTGCAGTTCGCGGCCTGGACCGGAGGCCTGGCATGTCTCGCCTGGATCGCCGTTACGGCCAAGGCCTTTCCTGAACTGAGTGCCTACGTGCCGCCATCCGCCGACGACACATCACCCGAAGTCGCGTAGCGGCCTGCATGTTTGCACCCCTGCTGTAGGCGACCCGCCGGCGCGAGCTGGTGCCGTTCGCCCCTGACTTGCAGCGGGCAGAGCCGTCAAATACTCAGGATGGCCTTGGCGAGCTTTTGAGCAACTTCGCAATTCGTGGTTTCGACCGTAGTAAGCCCGCCATTGCTGACATCGTCAAGCTGCGGTTGGGTGGGAAGCAACGACACGTAGACCAAGGTGTCGCCCTTGCGGATGAGAATGCCTGACGACGGTGGCATTCCGCCCGTCGTGCAGAAGGCCTCGTCGCCGACTTCCACCGCCGAGCCGTAGTAGCCCTCGGATTCCACCGTCAGACCGCCACCCTTGTCGACCTTGGTTCCGTGTGACTTGTCGACTTCTGTCTTGAACAGTTTGGCCGCGTCAGCGGACTGCAGTCGGGCCACTCGGCCTGTGTAGCCGCTCTTGGTGTCTGTCGGTGACAAGAGACAACTGGGTGCCCCGCTCAACACCCGGTTGTCGAGCGCGACCCCGGCCAACTTGGCGAGCCCCTTGAGCGGTATGAGGCCCTGCCCCGATCCGAGCGCCGAGGTTGCCGTGCTGGCCGAGAGGAACTCGCAACCGGCGGCAAGGTCCATTGAGGTACTGCTGATCTTGCGGCTGAGTATCGTCCCGACCACCACCGTGCAGCCGCCAACACCGACGATGAGCACTCCGCCGATGATGAGGATTGCCTTGAGCCACCCGGGCATTCCCGACTTCTTCGGTGGCGGCCCACCGTAGGGTCCGCCTGGGGCCATCTGTCCGCCGTGGCCCGCAGGGGTGTATCCAGCCTGGGGAGGCGGTGCTGCAGGCGGGTAAGTGGCACCCGAAATGGGGGATGACGATGGCGTCGCACCCGGCTGGCCCTGGGCCTGTGGCGAGTTAGCCGGGTGCGACTGCGGTGGATACCACTGACCATCGGATGCCTGCCACCAACCGGGTCCGTTCGGCATATTGCTCATGCGTTGAGGATATGACCAAGCCGATGAACCGTGGTGCTCGGTGTGCATCCTTCTCCGAAATCGGTTCGTGGGAACTCGACGCTGCCTCGGTTGACCAAGACGAGATGGCGGCTACGCCGCGGATGAAGAGATTTGCTGTCGATTCGGCTAGTCGTACGATGAGCCGGTCGTGCGACCGGCTAGTCGCACGATGACTCGATCGTGGGCAGCGGCACGGCGCCGCGAACGTTGCACGTGGTCGACCGTCCGCAGGTCGGATCGCCACCATTGGGCGGCGTGCCAGGTCATAGGGTCAGGGTCGAGCGCCAGTTCGTCCAAAAGATCGCCAATCGCGCCGTCATCTGTCGATATGGGGTAGTCACGCAGGGCTGTGGCCATCCGGGCTCGACGGCCCGCATCGATGGATCGTCCTTCGAACATGGCAAGTTGCACCAGATCGGTCCCGTTTGGCGCCGGTGATTGCGAGGGCGTTGTTGTCAGGAGCCAATCCAGCGTTGGGACGAACGCGGCAAGCTCCGAAGCCCAGCATCGAAGGCCGACAGCCGTCGCCGCAGTCACCGACCAGCCCGCGAGCCCGACCAGTATCGACGCTGCATCGTCGCCGAACAGAGCGTCAGTCATCAGGCGAAGGGTGACGTCGCCCGATCCGCCTTCGCCCGGCAACCGGTCGAGACCCCCGTCGACGGCCGCAGCCAACTGCCCGACGGTGCGCACGCGAATCACACACCGCGTGTCGAGATCACGCTGGGCCAGCAGATCTGAAACCTTTACGACGGGCACCGATACCCCGTCTCGTGCATTCGTCACCAGAACCCGCCCGAGCCTCGGAACGAATTTGGCCATGCCGGCGAACGGAGCGACCGCGCCGTGGATCACCTGCAAACGATCGTGTGTGCCGAGGTCTCGACATGCTTCGAAGGAGGCGTCGACGGCGATCACTCGGCAACCAGTTGCGAGTGCGGTGCGGCTGAATTCGCCGCGCCCGGAGCCGATGTCGAGAACGAGGTCGCCTGGCCGCACCGGAGCGAGCGCCAGTTCATCAAGGGTGCTGGGCGACATGTCAGGTCGCAAGCGAGACAAAGAAGCGCTCGGCATCGGCGGGCAGCACCTCGACCGAGGGGGACGACCATGGCCCGGCATCGAGCACAACGGACTGTGCTGATTCTGCGTCGAACACCAGCGTGCGAGTTGAACGCTGAACGATCTCAGCCGTGCAGAGCAATCGATGATCATCGAGAAGGTCCGGCTGCGGCGTCGTGGCATATCGCACCTTGGAAGGCACCCGATCGCCGTACCAACGTTGCACAAAGCCAGCGAAGGCGCTCGTCGACAACGTGCCGGCCATCAGCCGGGAAAGTCGACCATCGCTCAGCCAGGCAACACCCGGCCATTGGCATGCCGCCTGGTACACCGGGGCGCACTCGGGGGAATCGACCAGCATGTAGACCCGCTCGTCGTATCCGCCCGGACTCAGGGTGCGCCCGAACGCGGCCGTTGGATAGTGCCCCACCCGGCCGACATCAGACGTAGCAGCACGATCGCCGAAGACGTCGATCTCAAGCTTGGGATAGGCCGCCAAGAGGTCATCGACAAGCTGCTGCACCTGCTGGCGGGCTACAGGGTGGTCACCGATCGGGCCGACGATGGCCAGTCGGCGCACCCCCCGACGCTTCGAAGTTGAGGCTGGAATTCGCACGTGATCGGCCAGCGCCTGCACGGCGCGACGGGCGGCGGCATCCCACGTGTGTTGGCCGAGCGACGCTTGGCACGCGTGTTGCAATTGGGCCCGATACCGTTCGTCGACCAGCGCACGGGTGACGAGACGGCTCATGGCCTCGACGTCGGTCGGGTCGAACATCCCCGGTTCCCAGCCGACAATTTCGGGCATCGAGGTGGTGTTCGAACTGATGACAGGGCAGCCGCTTGCAATGGCTTCAACGATCGGCATCCCGAAACCCTCCGACAGCGAAGCGAAGAAGTGCAGCTCGGCGGTCTGATAGAGGACACGTAGCGTCTCGTTGCGCACGAAACCGGTTATCACCACGTCGCGCGCACGCAGGCCTGCATCGGCCGCGACGGCTTCCCAGGTGGAACGGGTCGCATCCGACGCGGAGCACGCAACGACGAACTGACGGGTCTGGCGTGTCTCCA
>JAYTVF010000174.1:0-1924 GCA_043744155.1 Acidimicrobiia bacterium
AGCACGTTCACCGCCGCGGCAACTCCGACGCCGAATGTGCCGCCCGCCGCGAGGCTGAAGGCAAATGATTCCACGTCATCTTTCGATGAGGCTGAAACCGCCACACCACGGAAGTTCGCATTCACCGCGGCCTGCGACGTCTGCTCGGCAGAAAGTCCCGGGTCATTCTGAATGTCGTCAGCTCCATCGTTGTCTGCATCCTTATCGGTGATACCCACGCCCTTTGGAGTGCCAACCTCGAGGCCGGCCGCCGTGGGCTTCGCGCCACCCGAGAGCGACAGGTCACTTTCGGAAACGCCGCTCTTCGTACTGCCAACGCCGCGCAGAAACTTCCCAGTTCGCGCACTGACGGTGTCGTGCCCTTCACCCGTGACGCTTGCGCCCTGACCGATGTAGGCATCGACAACCTTGTCGATCACCGCAACACCCACCGCCGCACTCACTCCCCCGGTTCCACCAATCGCCGCCCCGCCCACGATTAGATCCACTGCGGTTTCGTCACGCGCCTGCACAAGCACGCTGCCCTCGGTGCGCACCGTAGCGTTGTCGCCGACAAATGCGCGCGTCGTCAGGTCAAAGACATAGACATCCGCCGAAATGCCGACCCCGATCGAACTACCAGCGCCAGCCGCGAGCGAGAAGGTCTTCAGCACCTCGTCACTGACAGCCTCGACCGTCACATTGCCCTCGGCCTGAACATTGGAACTCGAATCAATATGCGCATCGGTCGTTTTGGTAAGCGTGTGAACGTTCACGCCCGCACCGATACCAGCACCGCCCCCCGATGCACCGAGTGCTCCCGCAACCGAGAGGATATCGGTATTGCTATTGGCGAAAACATGAGCGCCGGGCGAATTGGAACCGGCATTGGCAGCAGTCACCAAAGTGGAGGCGCCGACCGTCGCCTTGGTCGTCTCATTCATCACCGAAACGACCACCGAACCGCCAATGCCGATGCTGCCGCCCGTGAGACCTCCCGCCGCCGCGATAAACAGAACATCTTCGTACGATGTCGCTTCGACATTGAGGCCGGTCGGCCCGCCAGTTGTCACGCCGGCGTTGCTCCCAATCGAGGCGGTCACATTATCCGTGTGGACGAACACGGTGCTCGCGATTCCGATTCCCGCGCTGTTTCCGTAGGCCAAACCTCCTGCCAGCATGAATACGTCCGCATCCCCCTCGGCCCGCACGGTGACATCGCCACCAGCATCCAGACGCGTGCGATTCCCGCTGGTTCCGTCGGCAACGGTTGCCTTCGTGTCCGTCGAAAGGACGAGGACTCCGATCGACGCGGCGACTCCCGTCGATCCGCTTGCGCTTGCGCCAAACGTCACCGCGATCGACGTGATGTCGTCGTGCGAATCCGCATTGATCAAAATGTTACCGTTCGTCGAATCAAGAACCGCTCCACTGCCAACGAAGGCACCCGTGTGGCGCGTAATTACCTGAACATCCAGACCGATGCCAACGCCGGCGTTTCCGCTCAAAGAAAGGCCAACGCCGCCCGCGCCGCTGAAGATGGTCAGAACATCCGTGGCCTCGACCGAAACATTTCCACCGGCGTGAAGTTCGGCGTCATTTCCCACCGTGGCATGGGTTTCCATTGAGGTGATGACGTTGATGCTTGAAGAGCCCCCGATCGCATTCCCGCCGGAACTTCCCGCAATACCAGCGGCAAAGCTCGTCACACCAATCGATCCGATAATCGGAAGGTTCTCGGTCACCGGCAGCAACTCGGCGTGTGCAGTGACACTAACTGCGCCCGTCGCATGAGCATTCACTCCTGTGGCGACCTCCGACTTCGTGCTCAAATCGTTGACGATATTGATGGCCACCGCCACTCCGACGCCGGTCTTGCTATTGAGGCTTAGCGCCGCGCCGCCCGCGATGCTCTGCATTTCAACGACGCTCGTTGCGGCGACAT
>JAYTVF010000175.1:0-6153 GCA_043744155.1 Acidimicrobiia bacterium
TGTGTGCTTTTGGCGGGCCGGTTGTGTGCGAACGCCGGTCGGCTCGTCCCACCACATCACCCATCTCACGCGCCTAACTGAACGGTATTGGCCCTAGCCATGGTGGAGGCAGACCACGGTGCAGCGGTCGCTTCGACCGTGGCCCGCTGGCTTGTGATGTTCCTACGTCGCCCCGGCAGCCAGAGCCAGTTCGCAGCGCCAGTCTGGACTGCCCCGGTGGCTCCCGGGCCCATCCGGATGACCCAGGACAAAATCCACTCCGATCCGTCCGCTGACCTCTCGGTGCCCGCGCTCGCTGCGGCCGCTTCCATGAGCGAGCGCAACTTCCTACGGGTTTTCTCCCGCGATCTGGGATGCTCCCCCTCGGTCTATGTCGAACGCGTTCGAGTCGACACCGCTCGCCGCTTGCTGGAACAACGCGACGACGGCGTCGAAGTCATCGCCCGGGCCGCCGGATTTGGCACGGCCGAAACCATGCGACGGGTCTTCATCCGCCGCATCGGTGTTTCCCCAACCGATTACCGCCATCGATTCACGACGGCCACAACAGACAGGACATCGGCATGACTACCTATGGAATCGTTGGCTTCAACCAGGCCGAAGAGCTCGACATCGTCGGCCCGTGGGAGGTTTTCGGCGCGTCGACCATGGTGCACGCTGGCACCGGCGGCACGACCGATCGGGTCGTGCTGATCGCGCAGACGATGGATCCCATCGAGTGCAACAAGGGATTGCGCATGCTGCCCCACGCCACGTTCGCCGATCATCCGCCGCTCGATGTCATATTGGTACCCGGCGGTCAGGGCACACGACGAGAGGTCGACAACCCCGTACTGATGTCGTGGTTGCAAGCAGTTGCCCCGTCGGCGACCTGGGTGACCAGCGTTTGCACGGGCTCGTTACTGTTGCACGCTTCGGGCCTCGGCGCAGGCAAGCGGTTGGCCACCCATTGGAGCTACGAGGATGCGCTCGAGAAACGGGGCAATGTCACTGTCGTTCGGGACCGTCGATGGGTGCGTGACGGCAACGTCGTGTCGAGCCAGGGTGTTTCCGCCGGCATCGACATGGCGCTGTGGCTGATCGGCCAAATCGACTCGCCCACCCACGCTCGGGCCGTGCAGCACTACATCCAATACGACCCCGCCCCGCCGTATCAGGCCGAAGTCTGAGAACGACGCGGTAAAACTGCGGCGCTGGCCGCGCCGCAGAACCACGCCAACGCCGCCAGCAGAAACACGGCCGTGAAGGTGCCTGCGCGATCGGCCATCCAGCCGCCCAGCCGGGGCCCGATCATCTGCGTTACACCAGGGAAGGCCGTGATCATGCCGAATGCCGCGCCGAAATCTTGGGCTCGGACATGGTCACCCACGTACGCGGCGACCGACACGATGGAACCCGACAGACCGAACCCGTAGGCAAAGGTGGCGAGGGAGACGACCGGTTCTCCGCCGATCAACACCGCGACACAGCCCACCCCGGCTGCTGCAAAACTGCCGATCATGGTGACGCGGCGGCCGAAAAGGTCGGATAGCCGGCCCACGGTCAGCGCCCCGGTGGTGTTCCCGGCTCCCATCAGCGCGTACACCAGGACGGCGTGGCCCTTGGCGAACCCTGCGTCATGTTCCAGGGCCGCCACGACGTAGGTGGAGAACAACGCGAAACCGAGACCGAAGCACGTGTAGGCGCCAGTGACGGCCCGCCATGCCGGCACTCGGCGCAAGACCGACAGACGCGGCGGTGATCCGCTGCGAACCGGAACGGGGGCCAAGACGACCAGCGCGAGGATCGTCGCCACGACACCAACGAGGGCCTCTACCAACCAGATCGGCCGCCAGACACGCGCATCGTTGGCCATCGAGCGCACGAGGGTAGCGAGGCCCGTCGTCAGGATGATGCCGACGCCGATTGCCGCGCTGCATATCCCCATAGCAAAGCCGCGTCGCTCGGGCGGAAAGACGCTGGCAGCCACCATCGGGGCCGGTATCCACGCGGCAGCTCCGCCAAATCCGCCAAGCACCATCCCGACAACCAACCCGGCGGTGGTGTGAGCCAGACCGAGGATCACGATGCCCACCGTCGACATCGCTATGCCGAGCTGGATGAGTCGATGGGGCGGAATTCGTAGGGATGCTGCGCTTGTCACCACCGTACTGATCAGGTAGCCGGCCAGGCTCAGCGTACCTAGCCAACCAGCCAAGCCGTAGCTGATACCGATGTCGGCCTTCATCGCGGGGAGCACCAACCCGAAAGTGAAACGGGCGAAACTCTGTCCCAGAAAACACCCGAGCACCACCACTATTATGGTGGTGCGACGACGGGCGGCATTCACTTCGAGCTCATCGAACAGCACGACCGAGAACGGCTTGCGACGCCATCGTGGTGCGACGACGGGCGGCGTTCACTTCGAGAGTCGAGCGGTCGGCAGCGCGGATGCCAGCGCACAACCCGCAAACCAGACCACACCGTCAAGCACAAACACCCAGCGAAAGCTGCCCGCCGAATCGGCCATCCAACCACCCAGCCGAGGGCCGATCATCTGCGCTATTCCAAAGCCGGCGGTCACCACGCCGAACGCCGCGCCGAAGTCCTGGGGGCGCACATGGTCGCCGAGGTACGACGCTATGGAGACGATGGATCCCGCCATGCCGATGCCATAGAAGAAGGTTGCAATCGACACGATGGGTTCGACACCGATGAGCACCGACAACGACCCAACACCAGCGAGTGCGAAGCTCATCACCATCGTGGTACGACGCCCTAGCCGGTCTGAGAGCCGCCCAACCAATAATGCGCCCGTGGCCTGACCGGCACCCATGAGGAAATACACCCACACCGAGTGACCCTTGCCGAAATGAGCGTCATGCTCGAGCGCGGCCACGACAAAGGTGGCAAACAGTACGTACGCCAGCCCGAAACAGGCATACGCGGCCGTCGGCGACCACCACGACGGGACCGTTCGCAAGACTGAGATACGCGGCGGCGATCCGGGCGCCACCGGAGTCGGTCTCAGCACGACAAAGGCCAAGACGGTAACGGCGAGTCCCGCCAGGGCTTCACCAATCCAGATCGGCCGCCACAGGGCGCTGTTGTTCGATACCGTTCGCACTGCGGTCGTGAGAAGCGTGGCTGCCACGATGCCTCCGCCGATTGCCGCGCTGGTGATGCCCATGGCGAATCCGCGCCGCTCGGGCGGAAAGGCGTTGGCCGCCAGCATCGGGGCAGGTATCCAGGCAGCCGCGCCGCCGAGGCCGCTGCACACCATGCCGACCAGAAGCAGCGGGGTGCTGCGAGTTGTGGCAAGAATGCTGATGCCTACGGTGGCCACGGCGACACCCATCTGCATCATGCGGTGAGGCGCGATGCGCAGCGATGCCGCGCTCGTCAGCAATGTGCTTACGAAGTAGGCGGCCAAGTTGATCGTGCCGAGCCACCCGGCCAGCCCGTAGGAGATACCGAGATCCTTTTTCATGGCGGGCAGCAGCAGCCCAAAGGTGAACCGGGCGAAACTCTGGGCGACAAAGCACGCCAGCACCACCACCGTGACGGTCAACCAACGGCGGCCACCCGTTGTCGAGGCGGCGGGTCGGTAGACGGACGAGAGAGTCACGGGTTGAAGTTTTGCAGCCCAGTACTTTCGCGACGATTCCTGCCACGTTCTCTCGCCCAACGGCGCGTCCACAGCGACGTACGGTCGAATCCGATGGATCCCGTTGTTTCAGTCGCGCAATCCGACGGCAACGCAGCGACTTACTGCACGCAGCGGCCTGAGGTCGCTCATTGGCGACGCCGACCAGCAGCGTCATGAAACCGTCCGCGCTCGGAGGTTCCGCCCGCCCTAGGACCGAAATGGCACGATGACGTCGGACATGAACTGATCGAGCAGCTCGAGGCGGCGGCTCAGACCAGCCGTCGAAAAGTCGGGGATGATGAACTCCTCCACCCCAGAGGCAACGTACGCGTGCATGTGCTCAACCATCTCGGCCGCCGTGCCAACGACGTGAGGTCGCTCGAGGGGGTTTGCCCGTTTGTTGGCCAGCCAGGCCTGATCTTCGTTGAGGAAAACCAGCGCCACGGTGGAACGAGACAGGCTCTTGGGGTCACGGCCGATCTCCTCGCAGCGACTATCGAGCACGGCGTTCTTCTGACCGATCGATTCGGGAGTACCCCAGCAGTTCCACTCGTCGGCATACTTGGCCGCAATACGCATGGTGCGCTTCTCACCCTGTCCGCCGACCAACAAGGGCATCGCGGCAGGCCGGGGCGAGAGTGGGGCATCGAGCACTCGGCAATACTGGCCATGGACCGTGGTGCGGTCTTGATGCAAGAGCCCTGACCAGATTTCGCAGGCCTCTTCGAATCGATCCAAGCGACCCTTCACCGAGGCAAAGTCGAACCCGTAGGCTGTGTGCTCGTTCTCCTGCCATCCGGCCCCGACGCCCAGCACGACTCGGCCGCCACCCGAGATCTGATCGACCGTGGCCGCTATCTTCGCCAAAAGGGCCGGGTTGCGGTAGGTATTGCCCGCCACCATCGAGCCGATGCGCACTCGGGGCACCGAGGCAGCCAGTGCCGAAAGCAGCGACCAGCATTCGTGTACTGGCAGTGCCGGGTCGCCGGTCAGGGGCATGAAATGATCGGCCGACCAGAGGCCTTCGTAGCCGAGGGCCTCGGCATGGCGTCCGGTGGTGATGATGTCGTCCCACGACGGGGAGTTGTGCAGCCAGACACTGAATCGCATGGCCGCGATGGTACGCCGACCGAACTACTGACCGCAGTGGTCGAAAGTGTCGGTCAACGGTGCGAGCTTGGCCGACTCGGCGCGGGAACGGAAGACGGCCAACTCAGGGTGGGAGGCGAAATAATCCATCTTCGGCTGGAGCGACGGAGGCAGCGGTATTGCGAACACGAACGCGGCGAACGATTCGGCGAAGTCTTCCTCGGGATGACTGGCCGCATAGGCGTTGAGGAAGGTGGGGTTGGCCTTGCAACGGGGCTCGCCAATGTCGACCGACGGCTCGGCTTGAGGGTCGACTTGCTGGGCGAGCCCATCTCCCCAGAACTTCGTCACCCAATCGGCGATGTATGACGTCGGCACGAAGCAGCCGTCACTATCGCGAAATGTGCTGCACGAACCGCTCACGGCATTTCGATCGAGTTGGCTGGCAGCAGTAGTGATGACGTGGCTGAATTCGTGGGCCATCGTCAGTTTGAATTCTTGGCGGTCGTTGGCCGCTTCAGGCAGATTTACCGACATTTGGAACAGCGTGCCGGCGTCGTCGATGGCATTCACGAAGGCATACGTCGGATCGTCGGCTTTGGCCTGCTTGCCGGGCTTGAAGCCGACGAACAGCGCCAAATCCTTGAGACGATCGGGAGGCGTGAGCGTGGTGAGCAGATCCCACGCTTCGAGCAGCGTCTTGTCCTGCTTGCCCAGGCAAAGCCGGCCAAGTTTGCCGTCGACCACCAGGTGCGCGGTGACGAATGTGGTCTTGTCATCAGCGCCGAGGCCCTCCGCGGTGCAGTCGACATCAGTACGGGTCGCCGCCCCGTCGATCGGACCTGGAACGACGCCGACGTCGGTAGTCGCCGGACCCGACCCGTCCGCGCCGATATCGGAGCCGCATCCAGTCAACGCGAGCGCAACGGCTACGAGAAGGCTACGAGCGCGCATGAAAATGCAGACTAGGTCGGTTGAGCGACCATCAGGGCGGGAACAGCCGGCGGGCCTGGTGCGAGCATCGCCGATCGGGCAACGAGGCGAAAGCCATGCAGCGCGAAGCCGGGGAACGATGCGCGAGACGGGCGACGGGCGACGGGCGACGGGCGACGGGCGACGGGCGACGATGCGCGGAGGCGGTCGTGCAGGTTATGGCAGCTGATGCAGCACCAGGGGGAGTACCGCTGTCGCTCCAGCATCACGAAGTAGGGTCGCCGCGACGGTCATAGTCCAGCCAGTGCGGTAGGTGTCGTCGAGCAACAGCACCGGGCCGCGAGGCACCACGACACCGGCCCGGCGGGTGAGACCCTTCACCAGCGCGCCGACCCTGGCGCCCGAGGCGGTGTCGGTCGGCGGTGCAGGACCAGTGATCTCGAAGGCATCGATGATCGGCAGCTTGCCGATCATGGCGATGTGCTCGGCCATCGCGTGTACTC